>NZ_MEEL01000069.1:0-5504 GCF_001724435.1 Microbacterium sp. SCN 69-37 | reverse complement strand
GATCGGCACCCGCGCCGACCCTGAACTCGAAGCCCGAGCGACCGCCGTCCTGGAACAGATCGGCCCACCACTGGCCGCTTGACAGCAATAGGAGCATCCGCAAGTGAGAACTGATGAATAGTGCTCCCTGCAAGAAGGTACTTGCACCAGACGCCTGGGCGCTCGGCAACGCTCGCCAACGGCGCCGGCAGCTGATCGCGCTCGAGCGGACGCCCTACCCCAAAGCTGCCCGCGATCTCCTGCAGCACATCCCGTCGATCGGGGCTTGACCCCGCGCGCTCATCCGACTAGTGTTGTGCATGTCAGATACACAACTTAGGTCGACGGGGAGTTCTCGTCGACACGGCGAGCACTCTCCCGAGTGACACGCGACCGCGAGCCGGCCGGCACAGGCCCCGGCCCGCGGCCGCTCCACCCTCGCCGTCCGCGAACGGCCGGGGAACCGGCCTATATGCAGTGAGACCCGGGAGGTCACCCAATGAAGCTCACCCGCACCGCAGGCGCAGCCGCCGGCGTCGTCGGCATCGCCGCGGCCGCCGCGCTGCTGCTGTGGCCGGCCCCGCACGCCGGCGACAGCCTCTCCCCCGTCACGCTCCCCACGGCGACTTCGACAACCGCACAGTCCTCCCCAATGTCTGCCGCGGCCGAGGAGTACTCGCGGGAGGAGTTCGGCCCTCGCTGGGCCGACGTCGACCGCAACGGCTGCGACACCCGCAACGACATCCTCGGACGCGATCTCGTCGACGTCGTCCACAAGCCCGGAACCAACGACTGCGTCGTGCTCACCGGCATCCTGCACGACCCATTCACCGGGGAGACGGTCACCTTCACCCGTGTCAACGAGGGCTACCAGCCCGTGCAGATCGACCACATCTTCCCTCTCGCGGTCGCCTGGTCATCCGGCGCCGCCAGCTGGACGACCGAGCAGCGCACGCAGTTCGCGAACGATCCCGCCAACCTGCAGGCCACCACCGCCAACCAGGTGAAGGGAGACAGCACCCCGAGTGAATGGCTGCCCACCGGCGCCGCGGCCTGCACCTACGCAACCCGCTACCTCGAGGTCACCGACACCTACGCCCTCGAGATCTCCGCAGCCGACCTCAGCGCCCTCGACGAGGCGCTGACCCGCTGCCCGAGCACTCGATAACCCAGGAGACCGACATGAGCCTCACCCTCCGGCGCATCAGCGACGAGACCGGCACCAACTACACCGACCTGTTCGCTGATCTCGACCCCGACAGCTTCGACCTGCTGCCCGGCGAGCTCGGCCCCCGCGGTGTCGACGCCATGGTCCCCAACGCGCCCCACTCCCCCCGCGCCAACGCGGACGGCCCACTCGGGGCGGTCATCGTCCGGTGGATTCAGTCGCGGGTCGACACCCCTGCCGACCGATACGGCTGGCAGTACCTCGACGCCGCCGACGTCCACACCATCGCCTACCTCGACGACGCCAGCGGCGAGCTCGAGTTCATCAACATCTTCGGCCACGTCGAGCACGGCCGGCGCGGCTACCGACTGCGGACCATCGCCGACGCCCTCGGCCTGCTCATCGAGCACGACCTGCACTGAGAGGACACCACCGATGTCGACCCTCGATCTCCTCACCGACACCTTTCCGCACGGAACCCCGGACGGCTATCGTCTCGGCTGCCGCACCGCGGCGTGCCCGGCCGTCCTGCCCTGCCGTGAGGTGCACAGCCGCTACTGCGGCGACTTCACCTTCGCCAAGCTCATCGACGCCGGCGTGCCGCTGGCCGAGATCCTCGAGCGCGACGCCGCCGAGAAAGAGAGCATCCGCCACCGCGACCAGATCGCCGCCCGCAAGGCACGACGAGCAGCTGCACAGCCGAAGGCGGCGGCGCGAACGAAGACGGCGACCCGGCCTCGCGCCGCGGGAACCACGACGTCGCCCCGGCCGAAGCCGGCCGCCGCACAGCAGCCCGCTCGCACATCCCGGCCGCAGCGCCCCCACCCCGGGCACAAGTGGCTCGCCGAGGCGACCGAGGCGATCGCGCAGCTGCCGGCAGACATGCAGGCGCAGCGTCGGGAGGATCTCGCCCAGTACCGACGCGACCTCGATCGTCACGTCGCAGAGCTCGCCCAGTGGCAGGAGCGACGGGACGCGGCCCGCGCTCACCTGAAAGCCGCGGCCTCGACACTCAAGACCGCGACGATCGCCTCCGGCACCGGCCTGTCTGTTAGCGGCGCGATCGAGAACGCGCTGCACGCCGCCACCATCCAGCACCAAGCGGCGACCGACACGCTCGCGCAGGTCGACCAGCAGAAGCCTCCGGCACCGGCCAAGCCCCGCGCACCGCGGCCGCCTCGTGCGCCTCGCATCAGCAAACCCCGTCAGCTGCAGCCGCACGGCACGAACGCCTGCCGAGCTCGCGGCTGCGACCGTCCCGAGTGCATCGAAGCGGGCCGCGAGTATCACCGGATCTGGATGCAACAGCGCCGCGCCGAAAGCATCCCCCTCGAGCACCACGGCACCGCCTACGGGTATCAGCTGGGATGCAAAGACCGGGAGACCTGCCCCGCAGAGATCTCCTGCGCCGACGCCTCCCTCGCCGAAGAGCGCCGCCGGCGCCGCGAAGCCGGCATCGGCGAGCAAGCTCCTCGCGTCCCCGCCGAACCCGTCCGCGAGCACGTCCGTCAGCTGATGGCCGGCGGCATGACCGTCCTGGGCATCGCGGAGAAGGCGGGCGTGTCCAAGACCGGGGTGAAGATCCTGCTCTACGGACGCTCGGGCGCACGCAAGGGCGAACTCCCCCGCGAGATCGAAGAGACCAAGGCGCAGCGCATCCTCGCGCTGCAGCCCGCCGACGCCACCCTGGCGATCTCCGCCTGATCCCCTCGACGCCCACCCGGTAGCATCGAGGCCTGGGCACCCGTCCGTAGAGCATCCTCTGTTCGCAGTGGTGCCGCCCTCCCAGTTGTGTATCTGACAATCCGCATCTGAGTTGGCTCCGGACGGGTGCCCTTTCTCTTTGCCTGCAGACGCGGATTACTCGTCGTCGTCGTCGCCGATCGCGATAAACCGGAACTCCGGGTGCCGACGTCGCGCCGACGCCAGCAGGGCATCCATCTCCCCGGTCGCCGAGTGAGTGCGAACGGTCAGCTGCTCGCCGGAGAGCCGGTACGTCGCCAGCGCCATATCGAGCAGTCGCGTCGCTACACCCTTCCCGCGCCAAGCCTCATCGACCTCGACGTGCTCGAGGTAGAGATCCTGGTCGTCGATCCACCGCATCACGAGCGTTCCGTGCGTCACCCCGGCCCTGTCCTCCTCCCAACACGCCACCCGCGAGGGCTCTTTCCTCGCCTGCATCACCACGTACTCGTCCATGTCGCTCTCCCGTTCGATCGTGAGCACCTTCACTAAGAAATATCGGCCGCGCGGCTCCCGAACCGTGAAGCGTCCCTGTCCTCGTCGACGAGGCCCACCCACTGTGCGGCCAGACACTCACGACCCGGAGAACCACCGAGCCGGCGCGGCCGCCGCCCACTGATCCAACGCCGGCGACGAGTACCCGAAGTAACGCAGGATCAGCAGCGCGGCGTTGTAGGCGAAGAGGCACCCCAGCCTCACCTGGAAGTTGATCACCCGCGGGATCGCGGGGTAGTCGGTTGACGTGATCCCGTCTTCATCCCTCGTTGTGGACTGGAAGGCGAGCGAGATCACCGAGGGGTGCGTGTTGTCGGAGAGCACGTCGTACAGCGCTGCGGCCCCGGTCATGTGGAGCTCGAGAAAGAGACCGATCGACTTGCCCAGGGGCAGCATCGGCTCGCCGCCGATCCGCCACTCGTCAATCTGCTGCGGGTTGTCCAGAGGAGTGTCGACGTCGTCGAAGAGCTCACGGATGCGGGCGAGGAGCTCGTCGCGCTTGCCCTTGAACTGCTTCGCCCGGGGCTTGTCCCACTTGCCGGCTGTGAACCGCTGCCGCTGTATCGCCGCCAGGTGATCGAGCATTTCACGTGCGACCCTGCGGGTGCCCGCCTCCGCCTCCGGGAGCGGCTCAAGCAGCCACGCGACTCGACCGGCGTACTCGAGCTCCGATCTCACCAGCGGCCAAACACCCAGAGGAATCATCGGCTCAGCGCGCAGCAACGTCACCACGGACCGCAGCTGCAGCACGATCGCGTTGACCAGGTTGCCCGCCATCTGGCCATGGGCGTACTCGAGGTTCCGCGGCCGGTTCTCCGGGAACGCCTGCACGATCGCACGGGCGTCGAGCGCGGATGCCGAGTCCGGTGCTGCGCCGGCACCGGACTGAGCCGAATCCTCGTGCCATGCGGCGATGAGCGCCTCGCACACCTCCGCGAGCTTTATCGGGCTCAGGTCGCCGTCGTCGCTCGCCGCCGCCCGGTCGTAAGTGGTCATCTACCCAATTCCTTGTCGTCGTTGTCGCTGTAATCCGCTACAAGATGTCCAACCCCGGCCCAGTAGTTCTCAGTCGCAATAAGCCTCGAGGACCACCTCGATCAAGGCCATTTAGAGCCTCCGCTGCACTACCGCCTCGTCTATGTGCGCGGCGGAAAGGGCGGTTCTGTGGAGGACGGTGACGGCGATCGCGCCAAGGATCGCGAGTCCGAGGAGCGCGATGGCGGCGATCGGCAGGCCGATGGCGCCGAGCCATCCGGCGATCGGGTAGCTGATCAGAAAGCAGCCGTGGGACAGGGCGAACTGAGCGGTGTAGACCAGGTTGCGGTTGGCGGGGGTGGATGCGTCGGCGAGAAGCCGCGACGAGGGGGTATTGATCAGTGATGTGCTGGCTCCGAGGAGCGCCCAGGTGGCGAGCAGCGCCCACCACCCCTCCCCCGTCGATACCGCGACGACCGTCATGGCGACAGCGGCGCCCATGGCGGCGACGAGGAGCCAAGCACCGATGCTCATGGTGCGGAGCACTCCGATTCTGTCCACGATCCAGGGGACGTTCAGCGCGACGACGAGGGACCCGACACCGTACGCGCCGAGCGCGAGGGCGAGCGCGGAGTCATCGAGGCCGAACACGCCCTTGGCGTAGACGACGGAGTTGACCAGGACAATCGCGGTGCCGGCTGCGACGACGATGTTAGCGGCCATCAGGAAGCGGAGGCTGGGGGTGCGGGCGAAGACGCGCAGGCCGGTGGGCAGCCGTTCCCAGAAGGTACCGGTGATCGCCTCCGGGACGTGAGCGGGGAGGCGGGCGATGAGGACGAGGGTGGCGGAGGCTGCGAAACCGAGCGCGGTGCCGATGAACAGGTTGTTGTAGCTGATCACGGTGAGCAGGGCTGCGGCGATGACAGGGCTGAGGATCGAGTCCAGGTCGTAGGCGAGGCGGGAGAGCGCGAGCGCACGGGTGTACTGCTGGAGGTCGGGCAGCACGCTCGGGATGAGCGATTGGAACGCGGGGGTGAAGGTCGCAGACGCGGATTGCAGCACGAACACGAGCAGGTAGATCTGCCAGGTGTCCTGGACGAAGGGCAGGGTGAGCGCGATCGCGAGTCGGACCGCGTCGGCGCCG
>NZ_MEEL01000068.1:0-5883 GCF_001724435.1 Microbacterium sp. SCN 69-37 | reverse complement strand
GACTGCCTGGTCGCCGTCGACGGCGGTCAGCAGGTCGGTGAGCAGGGCGTCCGAGGCATCCGCGTCGACGCCCGCCGTCGGCTCGTCGAGCACGAGCACGGGGAAGCCGCGCAGCAGTGCCCGCGCGAGCGCGATGCGTTGCGCCTGCCCGCCCGACACGAGCGCCCCGCGCTCGCCGACGCGGGCGTCCAGGCCGCCGCGCTCGTGCAGCCACTCGCCGAGGCCGACACGGTCGAGCACGGCCTCGAGCTCGGCATCCGTCGCCGTATCGCGCGCGAACAGCAGGTTCTGGCGGATGTCCTCGTCGAACAGCATGGGCTGCTGTTCGCAGAGGCCCACCGTGGCGCGGACGGCATCGGGATGGGCCGTGACGACGTCGCGGCCGCCGAGGTCGTACTCGCCCGCCACGGGCTGCAGGAACCGCACCAGCACGTGCGCCAGCGTCGTCTTGCCCGCTCCGCTCGACCCGACGACGAGCAGTCGCTCGCCCGGCCGCACGTCGAGATCGACGCCGCGCAGCGAGTCCTGGGCGCTGCCGGGCCAGCGCGCCGACACGTCCCGTAGCGCGATCCCGTCGCCGAGCGGCAGGGCGGGGGCGGCCTCGTGGTCCTCGCGGGTCTCGTCGCCGTGGTCGGTACCGGCGGTCTTGTCGGTCTCGTCCGGCAGCTCGGGCGGGATCGTCTGCGGCACGGCATCGGCGATGCGGGTCGCCGCCCCGCGCACCTGCCGCCACGCCGACGCGGCGAGCGGCACGGCCGTGAACACCTCGAAGACGGCCATCGGCACGAGCACCGTGACCGCGAAGGCCGGGGCGGTCAGGGCGCCCCCGACGGCCGGCGCGGCGACGATCACGGCGAGCAGCGACGCGAGCCCCGCGAGGACCGACACGACCGCCGTCGTCCCCGCCTGCGCGACGGCGCGCCGGGTGACCGCACGGCGGAGGGCCGCATCGGCGGCGGCGATGCGCTCGCGCCCCGCGGCTTCGGCGCCGTAGGCAATCAGCACGTCGAGGCTGCCGAGCTGGTCGAGCACGGCGTCGGCGAGGCGCGCCCGGAGCGGCGCGATCGCGCGTTCGGCCCGCGACCCCGCGGCCCAGCCCCAGAGCGTCGCGACGAGCCCCGCGACGACGAGGCAGGCGAGGAGGGTGAGGGCCGCCGGCCACCAGATGAACGCGATGAGGACGACCGCGCCGAGGGCGACCGCGGCCGAGGAGACGAGCGGCAGCACGACGCGCAGCGGCAGGTTCTGCAGCTCGTCGACGTCGTCGACGAGGGCGCCGAGCACCGATCCGCGACGCGTGCGCGCGAGCCCGTCGGGGGCGAGCGGCACGAGCCGGCGCACGAGGTCGCTGCGGGTGACGGCGAGCTGGCGGAGCGCCGCGTCGTGGCTGGCGAGCCGCTCGGTGTACCGGAACGCGGCACGGCTCAGCGCGAAGGCGCGCACGCCCACGACAGCGGCGCCGAGGAACATCACCGGCGGCTGCTCGCTCGCGAACACGATGAGCCATGCTGAGCAGGCGAGGAGGGCGACCGCGGATGCCTCGGACAAGAACCCGCTCGCGGCGCCCGGCCAGAACCGCCGGAGCGGCGGCATGGCGCGCCGGAGCACCGCATCGGCGCCCTCGGAACGTGTGCTTGTGCGCGCCGTGGCGCTCGCCTGCCGGGTGTCGGCGCTCACGCGATCACCTCCGCGGGCTGCGGGTGCAGGCGCACGACGTGGTCGGCGACCCCGCGCGCCGTGCGGCGGTGCGAGACGAGCAGCACCGTCGCGCCGTCGTCGGCCAGGGCGCGCACGGAGAGCCAGAGCGCCGCCTCGGTGTCGGCGTCGAGGGCGGAGCTCGGCTCGTCGAGGGCGAGCACGGGCGCGCGTCCGCGCAGATGCCGGAAGAACGCGCGGGCGATCGCCACGCGCTGCGCCTGCCCGCCCGACAGCCCCGCGCCCTGCACGCCGAGCGACAGGCGCGGGTCGAGGTCGCCCGCCTGCGCCAGCTCGAGTGCGCGGGCGACGAGGGCGCCGTCTGTGACGCCGTCCGCGTCACCGAGCGTGACGTTCTCGGCGATCGTGCCGGTGATGAGCCCCGGCTGCTGCCCGCACCAGGCGAGCCACTGCGTGGGGGAGAGGGCGGACACGGGCATCCCGTCGACCGTCGCGTCGCCTTCGAAGGATGCCGCGCCGCGGAGGGCCGCGAGCAGGCTCGACTTGCCCGAGCCGCTCGGACCCTCGATGAGGGTCACGGTGCCGGGCTCGGCGGTGAAGGTCACGGGCGCCAGGAGCGCCTCCCCGCGACGCACGCGGAGGCCGCGCACCTCGACGCGGGCCCCGCGCAGCCGCGGAGATCTGCGGTCCTGCGGAGATCCGACCTCGGATCGGTCCGCAGCAGCGCCGATCTCCGCGGCTGCGCCCCCCTCGCCGCCGGCACCCACGCGGCCCGGCACGGCGGCCGCGGCATCCAGCACCTCGAAGAGGTCTTCCGTCGCGGCGACGCCCTCGGCGGCGGCGTGGAACTGCACGCCCACCTGCCGCAGCGGCAGATACGCCTCGGGCGCGAGGAGCAGCACGAAGAGGCCGACGGTGAGCCCGAGCGACCCGTCGATGAGGCGGAAGCCGATCGACACCGCGATGATCGCGACCGAGATCGACGCGAGCAGCTCGAGGGCGAAGCCGGAGAGGAACGAGACCCGCAGCACCCGCATGGTCTCTTTGCGGTACGCGTCGGTGACCCGCTCGATCGAGGCCGCGGCGCGGTGCTGACGGCCGAAGATCTTGAGCGTCGACAGGCCTCGCACGGTGTCGGCGAAGCGCGCGGCGAGGGTGCCGAGGGTCTGCCACTGCTGCTGCTGCACGGCGCGCGTGGCGAGGCCGATCAGCACCATGAAGAGCGGGATGAGGGGGATGGTGAGGATGACCGTGAGCCCGGAGATCCAGTCCTGCCACCACATCACGGCGATGATGATCGGGGTCGCGATCACCGTCAGCACGAGCTGGGGGAGATAGCGCGCGAAGTACGTGTCGAGGGCTTCGAGGCCCCGCCCGGCGGTGACGGCGAGGCGGGCGGTGTTGCGCCCCGCGAGCCAGTCCGGCCCGAGCCGGCCGATCGCGCCCAGCAGCTGGGCGCGCAGCTGCGCCTCGACGCGCGCGGCGGCGCGCGCGCAGATCACTTCGCGCAGCCACAGCAGCACGCCGCGCACGATCACGACGACCGCCAGCGCGGTGAGCAGCCCCGAGATCTCTTCCCAGGGGCGCCCCGCGATCACGCCGGTGATCACCGCGGTCATGAGCCACGCGAAGGCCACGATGACGACGGTCTGCAGGGCGCCGACGGCGGCGATCGCGACGAAGAACCCCCGCGAGGCCGACGCGTAGCGCAGCAGCCGCGGATCGACCGGGCGCACGCGCGTGCGCTCTGGTCGCTCGTCGGTGTCCGGCATCCTTCGATCCTCTCAGATGGCGCTTCGCGTCGACGCCCGAGAACGCACCGATCGGCGACCGGCGCGGGTCCCCACCGCGCCGGTCGCCGACCGCGACCCGGGGCTCTCGCCCGGGCCGTCAGTGCGCTTCGGCGAGTTCCGCCTTCTCGATCGCCCCGCGCGTGACGCGCTTGCGGAACACCCAGTACGTCCAGGCCTGGTAGGCGAGCACGAGCGGCAGGAAGATGAGCGCCGCCCAGCTCATGATCTCGAGGGTCATCTGGGTCGACGACGCGTTCGCGATCGTGAGGCTGTTGGCCGGGTCGTTCGAGGCCGGCATGACGTACGGGAACAGCGCCAGCCACAAGGTGAGCACGGCGAAGACGATCGTGACGGCGCCCGCGGCGAACGCGCGCCCGTCGCGGTCGATCCAGTTGAAGGCGACGGATGCCAGGAGTGCGACGGCGGCGATGATGCCGCACGCGATCACGGCCCAGAGGAGCGGCGCCTCGCGGCCCGCGGCGATGATGATCGTCCACACGACCGTGCCCGCAGCGAAGACCACCGTCGGGGCCGCGAGCTTCTTGCCGAGCGACTGCGCGTCATGGTGCACCTGGCCGTCGGTCTTGAGCCCCACGAAGTACACGCCGTGCAGGAAGAACAGCAGCAGCGTCGTGACACCCACCCACAGTCCGTACGGGTTGAGCAGCGTGAACAACGACCCGGTGAAGTTCTTGTCGGCGTCGATCGGCACGCCCTGCACGATGTTGCCGACCGCGACGCCCCAGAGGAGGGCCGGCACGGCGGAGCCGATCGTGATCATCCAGTCGAAGCGGCGCTTCCAGCGGATGTCGTCGCGCTGGTGACGGTACTCGAACGAGACGCCGCGGGCGATGAGGGCGAGGAGGATCAGCAGCAGCGGCAGGTAGAAGCCGCTGAACAGCGTCGCGTACCACTCGGGGAACGCGGCGAACAGGCACGCGCCGGCGACGATCACCCAGGTCTCGTTGAGGTCCCACACCGGGCCGATGGTGTTGATCACCTGGCGGCGCGAGACCTCGTCCTTGCCGAGGAAGGGCAGCGCCATACCGACGCCGAAGTCGAAGCCGTCGAGCACGAAGTATCCGACGAAGAGCACTCCGACGATGAAGAACCAGAGGGTTGCGAGGTCCATGTCAGCCAGCTCCTAGTACACCGTCGAGGGGACGTCGTCGACCTTCAGATGCCCCTCGGGCGTCAGGTCGTCGGGGTCGGGGAGGGTCTGCGGACCCTCGCGCACCGTCTTGAAGATGAGCCCGAACTCCACGACCGCGAGGATCGCGTAGATCAGGGTGAACGCGATGAGTGAGATCAGCACCGTCCAGCCCGGCACGTTCGGGGAGACCCCGTCCTGCGTGAGCATGAGACCGAACACGATCCACGGCTGGCGGCCCATCTCGGTGAAGATCCATCCGACGAGGATGCCGAGGAGCGCGAGCGGCGCCTGCCAGATCGCGATCTTCCACATCCAGCCGGCGACGGGGCGCTTCGCGTTCCTGCGGGTGACCCAGAGGCCGACCACGGCGACCGCGGTGGCGAGCAGGCCGAAACCAATCATCCAGCGGAACGACCAGTACGTGACCCAGGGGATCGGCGCGAAGTTGCCGTCGACCTGGTCGGCGAACTGCGGGAAGAGCTGGGTCGTGTAGAGGTTGTTGAGGTCGTTGATGCCCTCGACGCAGCCGTTGAAGTCCTGCGTGGAGAGGAAGGCGAGCACATACGGCACGCGCAGCGACCAGACCTCGCCGGTACCGTCGGGGGTGCCGATGGAGAACAGCGAGAACGAGGCATTCGCCCCGCACGCGGAGTTGAACATCGCCTCCGCCGCCGCCATCTTCATGGGCTGGGTCTGCACCATCACGAGGCTGAGCTGGTCGCCGGAGAGGAAGACGGCCACGAAGCCGATGATCATCGCCCAGAGGCCGAAGCGCAGCGACGTGCGCATGGTGTCGAGGTTGCGTCCGCGCGACAGGTGCCAGGCGGAGGCGGCGATCATCACCCCGGCGGCGAACATGATCGCCGACGAGAGCGTGTGCGGCAGCTGGGTGAGGGCGACCGGGTTGGTCAGCACCTCCCAGAAGTTCGCCATTTCGGCACGGTGGCCCTCGGTGGACATCTGGTAGCCCTGCGGGTTCTGCATGAACGCGTTGGCGGCGAGGATGAAGTAGGCGGAGAGCCACGAGCCGGCCACGGTGATCCAGATGGTGGCGAGGTGGATGCCCTTGGGCAGGCGGTTCCAGCCGAAGATCCACAGGCCGATGAACGTCGCCTCGAAGAAGAAGGCCATGAGGCCCTCGAAGGCGAGCGGGGCTCCGAAGACGTCGCCGACGAAGCGGGAGTAGCTCGACCAGTTCATGCCGAACTGGAACTCCTGCACGATGCCGGTGACGATGCCCATCGCGAAGTTGATCAGGAAGATCTTCCCGAAGAAGCGCGT
>NZ_MEEL01000067.1:0-6746 GCF_001724435.1 Microbacterium sp. SCN 69-37 | reverse complement strand
CGGCCCGAAGAAGAAAGAAGTGTCACCAATGTCCTGACACACGAACTGTCACCGATGTCCTGATACAGAACTGTCACCCATGTCCTGAGACATCACAGCTGGCACTCCGGCGGCGATTCCGCGCGACTTTACCCATTTTTTACCCACTTGGGGTTTCTATGGGAAGCCTATGGCCCGAGATCCCAGTGTTTACAAGGGATCGCGGGCCATGGAGCTTGGCGGAGACGGAGGGATTTGAACCCTCGGTCCCCGTAAGGGGACTCCACCTTAGCAGGGTGGTGCACTAGGCCTGACTATGCGACGTCTCCAGGCGTTCTTCGGCCGGAGCCGCGCGAACGCACCCCGCAATCATAACGGGTTCGCACCGCACTGCCGAACCGGGTGCGGCCGCATCCGGCCGATGGCACGATCAGCGCTGGGCGACGGTGCAGGTCACCTGGGCCGCGGTCTGCCCGGTGATCGACGACGGCAGCTGCACGGCCTCCTGTGTGGGCGTCGGCGCCGCAGCCGTCGCACCGGCGTCGCCGGTGGCCGTCGGGCTGGGCGTGGCGCCAGGGTCGGCGGGCGACGGCGTCGCCTCACCGACGACCTCGGTGCCGTAGCCGTCGCTCGTCGACCCGGTCAGCTGGATCGGCTGGTTGTTGGCAAGCGCGTCGAAAAGCACCTTGGCCGCCGAGGTGACGGGGTCGACACGGGAGCCGCCGGTCGCATACACCGTGGGGTACTGCACGAAGACGATGTCCTGGTACGGCACGCTGCGCACCGCCATCGCGATCTGCACCATGCTCTGCGGGTTCGCCAACGACTTGCTGAGCACCACCTGCGGTGGATCGGCGGTCACCTGCGAGATCGCGGTGTTGGCGAGGTTGAAGAGGGTCGCCGGGTTGCCCAGCACACCCTCGGACTGCAGCTTGCGCACCAGAGAGCTCAGGAACTGCTGCTGGTTCGAGATGCGGCCGAGATCCGAGCCGTCGCCGATGCCGTGACGGATGCGCAGGAACTGCAGCGCCTCGACGCCCTTCAGCGTGTGCTCGCCCTTGGTCAGGTTGAGCCCGGTGTGGCTGTCGCTGATGTCGTCGGCGACACAGACGTCGACGCCACCGATGGCGTCGGACATCGCGATGACACCCGTCCATCGCGTCGCAGCGGCGAACTGGATGTCGACGCCGGTCAGCTTCTCGATGGTCGCCACGGTGCAGGTGAGGCCGCCGTACATGTACGAGGCGTTGAGCATCTGGCCGCTCATCGCCGAGTACTGCGTGCCGTCCGGGCCGGTGCACGAAGGGATCGGCACGATCATGTCCCGCGGAAAGGAAACGACCGTGACGCGACGCGGCTGATCGGAGATGTGCACGAGCATCGTGACGTCGTTGCGTTCGCCGTCGGTGTCGCCGGCCTGGCAAGCACCGGAGAGGGCGGCGTTGGGCCCCTCGCACGAGTCGGTGCCGACGACGAGGATGTTGGCGCCGCCCTCGATCTCGCCGAGCGTGGGCGGCAGCTGAACGTCATCGCCACCGATCGAGACACCGGCGGCCTGTACGGCACGCGCGGCATCCCACACATAGAACGCGCCCACGGCCGTCGTGCTCACCACGGCGACCGCGACGATCGCCGCGAGGATCGCGAGCACCTGCGACAGCGGGTGCGGAGACTTCAGGATGCCGTGGCGGGCGACGGGCTGCCGACGAGGGCGCTCGGGGCGTGGACTCACGGGGGACCTTTCGACAGCGGGCACGACCGCTTCTGCGGAGGGTGTGGGATTCGAACCCACGGGACATCTCTGCCCACCGGTTTTCAAGACCGGGTCCATCGGCCGCTCGGACAACCCTCCCGATGGATGCCGCGGCATCCCTCAGACAGGCGACGAGTCTAGTCGACGCACGATGCCCATCATCGCGCGTCGTCCTGGGCGGCGGCTGAAAAGGCGTCAGAGTTCGCGCAGGATGTCGGCGACGCCGCCGGCGTGCACCGAAGCCGTGACCTCTCCTGCTTCACGGCGCACCTCGTCGGGCCCCTGTCCCATCGCGATGGCACGGCCGCCGTGATCGAGGGCCCAGCGGAACATGCCGAGGTCGTTGCGACCGTCGCCCATCACCAGCACGCGCTCGCTCTCCACGCCGAGCCAGGTGCGCACGCGCTCCAGGGCGGTCGACTTGTCGACGCCCTGCGGCGCGATGTCGAGCCACGCCGACCAGCCCACGGCATACGAGACCTTGGTGAGGCCGATGCGTTCGACGAGGGCCAGGAAGTCCTCGTCGGTCTCGTCGGGCGCGACCACGACGACGCGGCAGACGGGCTGCGCGACGAGCTCGGCGAAGTCGACTCGGCGCGCGTGCGCCAGGTTCCAATCGTCGAGCCGCTCGGTGTAGAGTCGCTCGCCGTCGGCGAGTTCCACCATGTACTTCGCGTGCGGCAGGTGCGCGCGCAAGAGGTCGACGACCTCCGAGGGGTCGAACGTCTCGACGTGGAAGCGCTCGTAGCGGCCTTCTTCCGCGAAGTCGCCCCCGACGCGCTTCATGATGACGGCGCCGTTGGAGCAGACCGCGTACTCCGGGGCGAGCTCGAGCACGTGCTGGATGCCGCGGGTGCCCTCCCAGCTGCGGCCCGTGGCGAGCATCACCTCGTGTCCGGCGCGATGGGCGTGCGCGACGGCCTCCACGACACCCGGACTGAGGGTCTCGTCCTCCAGCAGCACCGTGCCGTCGACGTCGAGCGCGATGAGCAGGCGCTCCGTCGCGACGGCGGGGTTCTCGGCATCCGTCGCCAGATCGTCGACGAGGTGCGCGGCCTTCGGCGCGTCGACGACCTCGATCGCACCCGTGGGCGGCAGACGGTCTTCGGCGCGCGGGCCGCTCATGCGATCGGCTCCGCCACCTCGAGGCCGCCGAGGTAGGGCCGCAGCACCTCGGGGATCACCACCGACCCGTCGGCGCGCTGGTGCGTCTCCAGCAGCGCCACGATCCATCGGGTGGTCGCGAGGGTGCCGTTCAGCGTCGCGACCGGAGCGGTCTTGCTCGCCACGCCCTCGACGCTCGGCCGGTAGCGCACGTCGAGGCGTCGCGCCTGGTAGGTCGTGCAGTTGCTGGTGGAGGTGAGCTCCCGGTACGACCCCTGCGTGGGCACCCAGGCTTCGACGTCGTACTTGCGCGCGGCGCTGGAGCCGAGGTCCCCCGCGGCCACGTCGATCACGCGGTAGCTGAGGCCGAGGTCCTGCAGCATCTGCTCCTGCAGCGCGACGAGGCGCAGGTGCTCGGCCTCGGCATCCTCGGGCGTCGTGTAGACGAACATCTCGAGCTTGTTGAACTGGTGCACCCGGATGATGCCGCGGGTGTCCTTGCCGTACGACCCTGCTTCGCGCCGGTAGCAGGTGGACCAGCCGGCGTAGCGCTTCGCACCGGCGGTCAGGTCGAGGATCTCGCCCATGTGGTAGCCCGCAAGGGGGACCTCGCTCGTGCCGACGAGGTAGAGGTCGTCGGCCTCGAGCTTGTAGACCTCGTCGGCGTGCTGTCCGAGGAAGCCGGTGCCGCGCATGACCTCGGGGCGCACGAGCGTCGGGGGGATCATGGGGATGAACCCGGCATCCACCGCGCGCTGGAGCGCGAGGGACATGAGGGCGTACTCGAGGCGGGCGCCGATGCCGGTGAGGAAGTAGAAGCGGCTGCCGGAGACCTTGGTGCCGCGCTCCATGTCGATCGCGCCGAGCTTCTCACCGAGGGCGAGGTGGTCGAGGGGCTCGAAGTCGAAGGATGCCGGTTCGCCGTGCGTACGGACGGTGACGAAGTTCTCCTCGCCGCCGGCGGGAACCCCGTCGATGACGATGTTCTCGATGCGGGCGAGGGCCGCGTCGGCGGCCTCTTCGGCCGCGGTGACGGCCTGCTGCGCCGCCTTCACACGGTCGCTCAGCTCCTTGGCCTGCGCGACGAGCGCGGGCTTGTCCTCCTTCGGCGCCGAGGCCACGGTCTTGCCGTGGGCGTTCTGCGCGGTGCGCAGCTCTTCGAACGCCGTGATCGCCGCGCGCCGGGCACGGTCGGCCTCGATCGCGGCGTCGACGGTGTCGGCCGACTCGCCGCGCGCCTCCTGCGAGCGCTTGACGAGGTCCGGATTGTCGCGGAGAAGGGCGAGATCGATCACCCGACAAGTCTAGTTCGCGGGTCGCCCCTGCTCGGTCGTCGGGCACGACGGCGGGTGCGCAACCCCTCCTCCACAGATGTACGCCGGCCGACGTCTCGCGAAGTTTTCCACAATATGAAACTGACCAGGGATTTTAAAGCCTGGGATGTCGGAGGGGGCCGGAAGGATGGACTCATGTCAGCGACCACGCTACTCACGGCGGAACCCACGCCTCCGGCCGGACTTACCCCCGCCCAGGTGGAGGTTCTGCGCACGCTGACGCAGCGCGTCGTCGCAGCCCGGGCCGCGAAAGCGGCGGCCGACGCGGCCGAACTCAGGGTCCTGGCCGAGGCCATGGCGCTCGCGACCTCGCGAGGCGCGGAGAGAAGCGATCTGGCGGTGCGCGAGATCGCCGCCGAGCTCGCCGCGGCCGTCCGCGCTTCCGACCGCACGATCCAGGCGCGGATGGATGACGCGGTGATGGCGCTCGGGAGGTTCGGCGCAACGGTCGACGCGCTCGGCAAGGGCGAGATCGAACGGACGCACCTCAACGCGATCGTCGATGCGGGAGCCCACATCGACGATGAGGCGGCGCGCGGCGCGTACGAGGCGGCGGCGCTCGATCACGCGCGACGCGAGAGCCCGGGCCGGCTGCGCCCCGCCGCGCGCCTGCTCGCCCAGCGGTTCGACCCCGTCCCCTCACAAGAGCGCCACACCCTCGCAGCCGCCGCGCGTCGCGTCTGGGTCGATGACGGTGACGACGGCATGGCAGATCTGGTCCTCCGCTGCGCCGCGGCCGTCGCGCACGGCGCCTTCGACCGCGCCACCCGCATTGCCCGCGCAGTCATCGACGCGCGAGAGAAGCCCGATGCCAACCACGCCGAGGGCGCCCGCGATTGCGGTGAGGCTCCCGCAAGCGATGTCCGCACGCTGTCGCAGGTGCGTGCCGACGTGCTGGCCGATCTGATCCTGACCGGCCACGCGACATCAGCGGAATCCGCGTCTTCGATCCCGACCGGCGAGGCGATCCACGCGCAGGTGCACGTCATCGTGCCGGTGACGACGCTCGCTGGCGGAGGCGAGGCCGGGGCCCTCGCGACCGGCGGCCCGATCGATCCCGAATCCGCGCGCCGACTCGCCGCCGGCGCCACCACCTGGACGCGGTTGCTGACCGATTCTTCGGGTCACGTGCTGGCGACCGAGGCCTACCGCCCGTCGAGCGCCATCCGCGCCGCACTGGTTGCCCGCGACCGACACTGCCGGTTCCCCGGGTGCCGTCAGCCCGCGCGGCGGTGCGACATCGACCACACCCACGCTCGCGAGCACGGCGGGCCGACCTCGATCGGGAACCTCGCGCACCTGTGTCGACGGCATCACGTGTTGAAGCACCGCACGGCGTGGCGGGTCGTCCAGCGTCCGGGCGGCGTGCTCGAGTGGACGAGTCCGACGGGCCTGGTCTACCCGGACGTGCCCACCCCGCCGCTGATGTTCACCGCCGGGTATGTTTAGCCGCATGGCATCCGCTGACGTCGCTGCACCCTCCGGTGACGAGGCGTCGCCTCGCCGCGCGGCGCTGGTCTACAACCCGATCAAGGTCGAGGTCGATCAGCTGCGCGATGCGGTGACCCGTCACTCCGCCGACGCAGGGTGGGCCGAGCCGCTCTTCTACGAGACGACCGTCGACGAACTCGGCGACGGTCTGGCGCGCGAGGCGATCGCGGCCGGAGCCGATGCGGTGCTCGTCGCGGGCGGCGACGGCACGGTCCGCGCGGTCAGCGAGGCCATGGCGGGCGTGGAGGTGCCGCTGACGATCGTGCCGAGCGGCACCGGCAATCTGCTCGCCCGCAACCTCCAGCTTCCCCTTTCCGATCCCGACGCCATGATCGCGGCGACCTTCGCGGGCGACGTCCACGCGATCGATGTGGGGTTCGCGGAGCTGGTGCGCCCCGACGGACAGCGGGAGGAGCGTGCGTTCGTCGTGATGGGCGGCATGGGTCTGGATGCCGCCATGATCGCCAACACCAGCGGCGATCTGAAGAAGAAGGTGGGGTGGGTCGCCTACGTCGACGGCGCCGCCCGCTCGCTCGTGAAGGCCAAACCCTTCGGCATCATGTACCAGGTCGCCGGCCACCGGATGCACCGCGCACACGTGCAGAGCGTGCTCTTCGCCAACTGCGGCTCGCTGCCGGCCGGTCTGGAGCTGATCCCCGAGGCGTCGGTCGCCGACGGGCAGCTCGACATCGCGATCTTCCAACCCAAGACGGCCTTCGGCTGGCTCGCGGTGTGGCGCCGTGTCGCCTGGGACAACAGCGTGCTGCGCAGGTTCCGCGCCGGACGGCGCATTCTGCGGCTGCGCACCCGGGACAACTCCATCCGGTACGCACGCGGTACCGGCATCCAGATCGCCGCCGGCGTCGCCACGCCGGTGCAGCTCGACGGGGACGAGTTCGGCGAGGCTACGGCCGTCGACGTGCGCATCCACGCCGGCGCGCTCCGGCTCGCCGTACCCACCGGGCACACCTCCCCCACGCTCTAGTTGTTCTATGCAGCGAGGTTGGTGACAGCGGGGCGGGTGGCGCGACTTATGGGCGGTTGTCCTCCGAGTGAGCTGTGTGGTCGATGGTAGTTGTAGTAGT
>NZ_MEEL01000066.1:0-12149 GCF_001724435.1 Microbacterium sp. SCN 69-37 | reverse complement strand
GATCCAGGTCGCCGAGCCGAGCCTGCCCCACGCGATCAACATCCTGAAGGGGCTGCGCGACCGCTACGAGGCGCACCACAAGGTGCAGATCACCGACGGCGCCATCGTCGCGGCGGCGAACCTCGCCGACCGCTACATCAGCGACCGGTTCCTGCCCGACAAGGCCATCGACCTGATCGACGAGGCCGGCGCGCGCCTGCGTCTGTCGATCCTGTCGAGCCCGCCGGAGCTGCGTGAGTTCGACGAGAAGATCGCCAAGGTCCGCGAGGACAAGGAGGCGGCCAGCGAAGAGCAGGACTTCGAGAAGGCCGCGGCCCTCCGCGACGAGGAGAAGTCGCTGCTCGCCGAGCGCCTACGCCTGGAGAAGCAGTGGCGCAGCGGCGACGTCGCCAGCCACGCGGTCGTCGACGAGGGTCTGATCGCCGAGGTGCTCGCGCAGGCCACCGGCATCCCCGTCTTCAAGCTCACGGAGGAGGAGACCAGCCGTCTCGTCTTCATGGAGAAGGCGCTGCACCAGCGGGTCATCGGCCAGGAGGAGGCGATCGCCGCGCTCAGCCGTACGATCCGTCGTCAGCGCGCCGGCCTCAAGGACCCGAAGCGTCCCAGCGGCTCGTTCATCTTCGCCGGCCCCACGGGCGTCGGAAAGACGGAGCTGGCCAAGGCGCTCGCCGAGTTCCTGTTCGACGACGAGGGTGCGCTGATCTCGCTCGACATGAGCGAGTTCGGCGAGAAGCACACCGTCTCGCGGCTGTTCGGTGCCCCTCCGGGGTTCGTCGGCTTCGAAGAGGGCGGCCAGCTCACCGAGAAGGTGCGGCGCAAGCCGTTCTCTGTGGTGCTCTTCGACGAGATCGAGAAGGCCCACCCCGACATCTTCAACTCGCTGCTGCAGATCCTCGAAGAGGGTCGCCTGACCGACGGTCAGGGCCGCGTCGTCGACTTCAAGAACACGGTCATCATCATGACCACCAACCTCGGATCGTCGGCCATCGCCGGCGGCCCGGTCGGGTTCCAGGTCGAAGGCAACTCGCAGACGACCTACGAGCGGATGAAGGGCAAGGTCGACGAGGAGCTGAAGCGTCACTTCAAGCCGGAGTTCCTCAACCGCGTCGATGACGTCATCGTCTTCCCGCAGCTCAACAAGCAGGAGCTCCGCCAGATCGTCGGTCTGTTCACCAAGCGGTTGAGCGAGCGTCTGCTCGACCGTGACATGACGGTCGAGCTCACCGACGCCGCCAAGGACCGCCTCATCGAGATCGGGTTCGACCCGACCCTCGGTGCCCGCCCCCTGCGCCGCGCCATGCAGCGCGAGGTCGAGGATCAGCTGTCCGAGCGGATCCTGCACGGCGAGCTCAACCCCGGTGACCACGTCAAGGTGGATGCCGAGAACGGCACCTTCCTGTTCGAGCACGGTCCCCGCGGCGAGAAGGTCGCGGTGGGTGTCGGTGCCGCCGGCGCGATCGAGGCCACGCCGGACATCGTCGCCGGAAGCTGACCCGGTTCGATCACTGTACGAAGGGGCGGATGCGGCGGCATCCGCCCCTTCGGCGTTCGCGGGGGCGTGGGGCGTTTCGACTCGGCGCTGCGCGCCTCGCTCAACGACCGGGGTGTCCTGTCCGGTCGTTGAGCGAGCGCAGCGAGTCGAAACGTCTAGCGGGCGGCGCGGAAGCGTCGGGCCGCGGCGACGAGCGCGGCGAACAGGCGCCGGTCGGCGGCATCCTCTTCGGGGTGCCATTGCACCGCGACGAACCACGGCCCTTCGATCGTCTCGATCGCCTGCGGGAGACCGTCGTCGCTGCGGGCGCTGACGACGAGACCGTCGCCGACCCGGTCGATGCCCTGATGATGGTAGCTGCGCACCGACAGGTCGCCGGCGCCGACGATGTCCGCCAGTCGTGTGCCGTCTTCGACCGTCGCCGTGTTCGTCGCGAACACGCCGCCGCCGAGCTGATAGCGGCGCGTGCCCAGCGCCTCCGGCAGATGTTGGTGCAGTGTGCCACCCGCGGCGACGTTCGCCAGCTGCAGACCCCGGCAGATGCCGAAGACGGGCATGCCGCGACGACGTGCGCCGGCCAGCAGCGCCAACTCCCACGCATCGCGATCGGTGCGGGGCTCGTCGGTCTCGGGGTGGGGCGCGGCGCCGTAGAGAGCGGGATCGACGTCGAGGCCGCCGGTGAGGACCAGCCCGTCCAGACCGTCGAGCACCGCGTCGGCGGCAGCATCCGGGTCGGGCTGCGGTGGCAGCAGCACCCCCGCGCCGCCGACCGCGGTGGTCGCGTCGAGGTAAACCTGGGGCAGAAAGGCCGCGCGCACGTCCCACACACCCTGCTGGGCGCGCTCGAGGTAGGTCGTGAGGCCGATGACGGGTCGTATGTCTCTGGCGGGGGCGCTCATGCGGTTCCTGTCGCCGCGGGAGGAAGTGACGCAGCGGTCGCCGCCGCATCGAGCGGAGCCACGTCGACCGAGACGCGCAGCGTCGAGTTCTTCGCCTTGGTGAAGATGATGCCGCGCACCGGCGCGACGTCCCCATAGTCGCGACCCCACGCCACCGTCACGTAGCGGTCGTTCGCCCACTGGTCGTTCGTCGGGTCGATCGCCAGCCACTGGTCGCTGCCGGGCAGCCACACGGCGAGCCACGCATGCGACGCGTCGGCGCCGAACACCCGCTCCTTGCCGGGCGGCGGCTGCGTCGCCAGGTAGCCCGAGACGTAGCGGGCGGCGACCCCGTGCGAGCGCAGGCACGCGAGCGCCACGTGCGCGAAGTCCTGACAGACCCCCGCCCGCGCGCGCATCGCATCGCCCACCGTGCTGGTGACGGTGGTCGCCGTCTTGTCGTAGTCGAAGTCGCGGTAAATCCGCTGCATGAGATCCGTCGCGGCCTCACCGATGGGTCGACCGGGCGTGAGCGACACGGCACCGTACGCCGCGGCCTCCGGCTCGTGGCGCACCCGCGGCGACTCCAGGGCGTACTCGACGGCCCGCCACGCCTCGGGCAGATGAGTGTTCAGCATCGGCCGAGCCTGCTCCCACGGGAGTGCGAGCGCGTCGGCGTCGTATGTGGGCGTCTCGACGGCGGCGACACTCGAGGCGGTGATCGTCAGCGCCTCGTGCGGGTCGGTGAGGTGGAAGTAGGTGGCCGAGTTGCCGAACGCGTCGGTGTCGGGCGCGATGTCGCCCGGAGCCGGGTCGACCTGGACGCTCGCCTCGGTGACCTCCTGCCAGGGCAGGCCGCGGGGTACGAGATGGAACTGGCCGACGCTGTCCTGGACGGGCTTGCCGTACGTGTAGGCGGTGCGGTGCCAGACGCGGTAACGCATCACGCGCGGGCCTCCATCAACTCGACGAGGGACAGGTCGGTCATCGCGACGGCGGGCGGCCCGCTCTCGAAGTGGAGATGGGTGACGGCATCGGAGAGCTGTTCGAGCTGCGCCGTCACATCGGCCATGAAGGCGACGAGCGTGGTGCGTCGACCGTTATCGACGACGTCCAGCGCGGCGACGTCGATGGCGGCGAGTTCCGTTTCGAGATGATCGAGCAGGCGCTCCGCCCGGGTCGACCCCGTGGATGCCGGCATGGCGGCCAGATGCTCGCGCAGACGCGCGAGCGCGAACGCGAGCGAGCGCGGGTTGCTGTGATCGAGCAGCAGCAGATCGAGGACGTCGGCGGCCCGCATCGATCCGCGGTAGCGACGGCGGTGGGTCACGACGCTCTCGGCCGCCAGGAGGACGGCCTCCAAGACGCTGCGCTCGGCGCGGGGCGCGTGGCGTTCAGCCAGACCCGTCGACAGCAGTTCGGACAGCTGCAGTCCGCGCTCCAGGAAGCGGCCGGCTTCGATCATGTGCCAGCCGGTGTCGCGGATCATGTTCGCCGTGATGCCGTACAGCGACAGCATCGCCGAGAGCATGCGCCCTCCCGACTCCGCCGTGCGGTGCGGGTGGGACGAGCCGCGCAGCGCGCGGGTGGCCCGATCGATCGTCGCGAAGACCCGCCACGTGTCACCGGAGAGCTGGTCGCGGACGCCTTCCATCGCTTCGCGAAGCCGCGCGATCGAATGCGCGGCGGAGCCGGGACGGCGAACGTCCAGCAGCAGCGAGCGGAACTCCGCCTCGGGATCGAGCGAGCGCATTCCGGCCAGGCGTCCGAGCACATCCAGCAGAACGCGGGGGCTCTCCGCCAGCCGGCCCGCCACGTGGGCACGAGGCTGGTCGAGCTCGGTCTGCGCCGTCAGCAGCAGCCGCAGAAGGTCTTCCGCGCGCTCCGCGTAGCGGCCGGTCCAGAACATGTCGGCGTGCGCGCGGGGAGCCAGCGGCGGGACGCTGCGGGCCGTCGGTGCAGGCGCGATCTCGGTCAGGTTCTGGTCGGGGTCGTCCTCCGAGGCTTTCAGCACCCACACGTCCTTCGTCCGCGGGAGCGCATCGGGGCTCTCTCGCACGGTCGCCAGACCTCCGACGAGCGGACGGTATGCCGAGCCGTAGCGCAACGCGAACGCGCGGAGCGTCAACGGCAGCGCGTCGATACGCGCACCGAGATCGTCGGTGCTCGACCAGACCGGGGTTTGCGAGAGTGGCAGCAGGTCCTGCCCGACGAACCGGTGCGGAGCCGACTGGATTCGCGCGATCAGGTCGTCGGCCGACATCTCGCTGAACGCCTTGCGCGGTTCGTCGATCGTGCGCACGATCAGGCCCCGATCTCCCGCGCGCACGCGCGACAGCACCCGGTCCCTCGCCTCCGGATCGCCGCACCACACCGTCGGCACCGACGGAATGCGCAACTGCTCGCCGAGGAGGTATTCGCACGCCGCGGGCAGATAGGGGAGCAGCCCCGGGTTCTCCAGCACGCCGGCTCCGAGGCCGTTCACCAGGCGCACATGGCCGCGGCGTACGGCCTCACTCAGCCCGGCGACGCCCAGCCGTGAGTCGCCGCGAAGTTCCAAGGGGTCGCACCACGCGGCATCCACTCTCCGGATGATGACGTCGATGCGGTCGGCGGGACGGGTGCGGGGCCAGCCGGCGGGCTTCATCCAGACGAACCCGTCGCGGACGACGAGGTCGCTGCCCTGCACGAGGGGGAAACCGAGCGCGCTCGCCAGGAACGCCTGGTCGAACGCCGTCTCGCTCAGCGTGCCGGGAGTGAGGATCACGACTCGCGGGTCATCGATCTCGGCGGCCACCGACGACAGCAGCGCCGCGCGCAGCGCCGAGAAGTAGGGGTCGATGCGGTGGAGGTTCTCCTCCTGGAACAGGTCGGGCAGCACCTGCGAGATCACCCGGCGATTCTCCGCGGCGAAGCCCAGACCCGACGGTGCCTGCACGCGATCGGCGAGGACGTGCCATTCGCCCTCGGCGTCGCGCCCGAGATCGGTCGCCGCCAGCAGCAGCGGATGAGGGTCGACGGCGCTCGCGCGGGCCAACGGGCGAGTGAAACCGGAGTGGCCGAAGACGACGGCCGACGGCACAATCCCTTCGCGCATCAGATTCTGCGGTCCGTACAGGTCGACGAGCAGCGCGTTCAGCAACTCGGCCCGCTGCGCGAGCCCGACCTCCAACGGCGACCAGCCGGCCGCGTCGAACACGAACGGCACCGGGTCGAGCTGCCATGGCTGCGGCCCGGAGTCGCCACGCAGGTACGAGACGCCGTCGTCCGCGAGAAAACGCGCGATCTCGCCGTCGACGCGCTGCAGATCCTCGCCGGTGAGGCTCAAGGCGTGCGCCGCCAGCGCCTTCCATCCGGGGCGCAGCGAGCCGTCGGCATCCACGAACTCGTCGTAGCGAACCGCCTCGGCCGACGGCGACAAGGGCAGCGTCGGCTGCGACACCGTCGCGGCATAGTCGCGCAACACACTCACGGCGAAGTCCTTCCCGGCTCCAGCGTAGGGGGCAATACAGTGGGTCGGTGACCCTTGCCGACCCCACCGAAGGCACCAGCCCGGCGCGCCCCGTCGTCCGGCCCGCGCGGACCTCGGATGTCCGCGGCATCCTCGCCCTTCTCGAGCCGTGGGTGCAGCGGCGGATCCTGCTCGGCAAGGAGATCGTCACCCTGTACGAATCGGTGCAGGAGTTCGTCGTCGCCGAGCAGGACGGCGAGCTCATCGGCTGCGGCGCCCTGCACGTGATGTGGGAGGACCTGGGCGAGATTCGCACGCTCATCGTCGCGGAGAACTGGCTGCATCACGGTGTCGGCGGCGCGATCGTGACGCAGCTGGAGGCCCGCGCGGTCGACCTCGGTCTGTCGCGGCTGTTCTGTCTCACCTTCGAGGTCGACTTCTTCCGTCGTCGCGGTTTCACGCCCATCGGCGAACAGGTCGTCGACCCCGACGTGTACTCGCAGCTGCTGCGCAGCCCCGACGAGGGTGTCGCGGAGTTCCTCGACCTCGCGCACGTCAAACCGAACACGCTCGGCAATACCCGCATGCTGAAGAACCTCTGAGCCCCGCGCGCCCCGGCAGGAGACGGGGATGCCGCGGCCTAGCCTGGAGGAGTGAGCACCCCGACGCGCCGTTCGCGACGCCCCAGCCCCGCCGTCTACCGGCGGCGCCGGCTCGTCGCCGTGCTGATCGTCCTCGTCATCATCGCGGCGATCGTCCTCGTGATCTGGCAGCCGTGGCGCGGGTCACAGGCTGCCGCACCCGTATCGAGCCCGTCGGTCACCACGCCCGTCGCGTCGGCGTCGACTCCTCCCGCGTCGGCGGCGCCCGCGGAAGCCTCAGCGGCGCCGGTGGCACCGAACCTCACCCCCGACGCGTCGGGGACGGCGCCCACGGTTGCGGCGTGTTCGACCGCGGCCATCTCGGTGCAGGCGGTCACTGATCAGGACGTGTACAGCGCCGGCGAGCTGCCCAAACTGTCGATCACGCTCTCGAACACATCGGGTGCGCCGTGCCTGATGAACGTGGGAACCGCGACACAGTCGTTCGTGATCACCAGCGGCACCGACACGTGGTGGCGCTCGACCGACTGCCAGTCGGAGTCGAGCGATCAGGTCGTTCAGCTGGCAGCGGGCCAGACGGTCTCGAGCGTGACGCCGCTGCAGTGGGACCGCACGCGATCGTCGGTCGACACCTGCGGATCGTCGCGGCCGCAGGCCTCGCCCGGCTATTACCACCTGTCGGTCTCGATCGGCGGCATCCAGGCAGCGGACACGAAGGTATTCGAACTGCGCTGAACCCGCGATCATTACTGGTAGGTCCGATTGTTGAAGAGTGCACTTTTCGCGCCTTTTTCGTCGATGATGCGGAGGTTCACGCGCGAAGGGTGTTGGCGGCCATGCCTGAGCACGGTAGGTGAACATCCGGTGACAAAGCCATCGCGAACTCGCGGATTGATTCGATGTCAATATAGAAGCATGTCGAATCAAGAAGTCGAACTGGTCATCGTCGGGTCCGGTCCCGCCGGATACACGGCGGCGGTCTACGCGGCGCGTGCGGGTCTCGCGCCGGTCGTGATCGCGGGCTCGGTGACCGCGGGCGGTGCGTTGATGACGACGACGGAGGTGGAGAACTTCCCGGGCTTCGTCGATGGCGTGCAGGGACCGGAGCTGATGGAGTCGATGCGGGCGCAGGCCGAGCGATTCGGCGCTCGGATCGTCTACGACGACGCGATCCGCCTCGAGCTCGACGGCGACGTGAAGACCATCGAGACCGGTGCCGGGGCGACGTACCGGGCGCGGGCGGTGGTCCTCACGATGGGTTCCGCGTACCGCAAGCTCGGCCTCTCCGAAGAAGAGCGGCTGTCGGGGCACGGAGTGTCCTGGTGCGCGACGTGCGACGGGTTCTTCTTCCGCGAGCAGGAGATCGTCGTGGTCGGCGGCGGGGACTCCGCGATGGAGGAGGCCCTGTTTCTCACCCGGTTCGCGTCGAAGGTGACCGTCGTGCACCGCCGGGACGAGTTCCGCGCGTCGAGGATCATGGCGCAGCGCGTGCTGGAGGACCCGAAGATCGAGGTCGCCTGGAACAGTGAGGTCGGTGCGATCCTCGGCGATGAGCAGGTCACCGGGCTCACGCTGCGCGACACCGTCACCGGGGCCGAGCGCACGCTCGACGCGACGGGGGTGTTCGTCGCGATCGGGCACGACCCGCGTTCCGAGCTCGTGACCGGGCAGGTCGACACCGACGCGGACGGGTATGTGCGGGTCGCGCACCCGTCGACGCGGACGAACCTGCCCGGGGTGTTCGCGGCCGGGGATCTCGTCGATCACACGTACCGGCAGGCGATCACCGCCGCGGGCACCGGCTGCGCGGCCGCGCAGGACGCCCAGCACTACCTGTCGAACCTCGAACCCACCACCGTTCCTGAGCTTGCTTTGGAGGTCTCCGCATGAGCATCGTCACTCCCGTCACCGACGCTACTTTCCGGGCTGAGGTGATCGAGTCCGAGCTACCCGTCGTGGTCGACATCTGGGCGACCTGGTGCGGCCCGTGCAAGGCGATCGCCCCGATCCTGGACCAGCTCGCCAGCGACTACGCGGGCCGGGTGAAGATCGTGAAGGTCGACGCCGACCAGAACCCCGAGACCGTGACCGCGGCCGGCGTGACCTCGATCCCCACCCTCGGGTTCTACCGGAACGGAGAGCGGGTGGACGTGCTGATCGGCGCGCACCCGAAACCCGTCTACGTCGCGAAGATCGAAGAGCTGCTCGCATGACCGACACCCTGACCCGCACCGCCCCGAAACGGCTCTCCACCCTCGACAAGTGGCTTCCGCTGTGGATCGGCTTCGCGATGGTCGCGGGCCTCTTGCTCGGTCGTTTCGTGCCCGCACTTTCTGACGCGCTCTCTGCGATGGAGGTCGGCGGGATCTCGATCCCGATCGGGCTGGGCCTGCTGGTGATGATGTACCCGGTGCTCGCGAAGGTCCGCTACGACAAGGTCGCCGCCGTCACGGGCGACAAGAAGCTTCTTGTCTCCTCGCTCGTGCTGAACTGGCTCGTGGGGCCCGCGGTGATGTTCGCGCTCGCGTGGATCTTCCTGCCCGACCTGCCGGAGTACCGGACCGGGCTGATCATCGTGGGTCTCGCGCGCTGCATCGCGATGGTCGTGATCTGGAACGATCTCGCGTGCGGTGACCGGGAGGCGACCGCGGTGCTGGTCGCGATCAACTCGGTCTTCCAGGTCGTGATGTTCTCGGTGCTGGGCTGGTTCTACCTGACCGTGCTGCCGGGCTGGCTGGGGCTGGATGCGCAGGGGCTGGAGATCTCGGTCTGGCAGATCGCCTTGAACGTGCTCGTGTTCCTCGGCATCCCGCTCGTCGCGGGCTTCGCGTCCCGGTTCATCGGCGAGAAGCGCAAGGGGCGCGACTGGTACGAGGAGAAGTTCCTCCCGAGGATCGGGCCGTGGGCGCTCTATGGGCTGCTGTTCACGATCGTGCTGCTGTTCGCCCTGCAGGGCGAACAGGTCACCTCCCACCCGATGGACGTCGCCAGGATCGCGCTGCCGCTGCTGGTCTACTTCGCACTGATGTGGTTCGCCGGCATCCTGCTGGGCAAGGCACTCGGTCTGGGCTACGCGCGCTCCACGACGCTCGCGTTCACCGCCGCGGGCAACAACTTCGAGCTCGCCATCGCGGTCGCGATCGGCACCTTCGGCGCGGCATCCGGCCAGGCCTTGGCCGGGGTCGTCGGCCCGCTCATCGAAGTGCCCGTGCTCGTGGGCCTGGTCTACGTCTCACTCTGGGCCGCGAAGGCCTGGTTCCACACCGATCCCTACGCCACCGAATCGAGGACGTCATGACCGACACGACCGTCATCTCTGACGCCGACGCGTGCGCACCGTCCACGGCGCACGCGATCGGCACCGAGGCCGCCACGACCGTGGCCGGGGGCTCGCTGACCCGCTGCGGCTGCGGATGCTCTCCGCGATCGCGACCGACCCGCGCGGCGAGTCCTGCGTGTGCGACCTCGCGGACCTCGCCGAGGTGTCGCAGCCGACCGTTTCGCACCACTTGAAGGTGTTGAAGGAGACCGGGATGCTGCTGTCCGAGCGCCGCGGCACCTGGGTCTACTACCGCATCGCCCCGGGCAAACAGCGCGCCGTCGCAGCCCTCCTCGACGCGTTCGCTCCCGCCGCGGCCGTCACCGACGACCCCGAAGACACCGCGGCACGGACCGCGGCCCTGCAGCAGATGGACGCCCGAGTCACCAGGCTCGCGGAGGAGCTCGCGGACGAGCTGGCCGGGCTGAACCGGGACCTCGTGATCGCGATCGTGCGCGAGTCCTACGCCGGCCTGGTGCGTTCGGCGAAGCTGACGGCGCACATGATCCCGCTGACCGAGCGGTTCGCCCGGCAGCGCCTCGCCGACCTGACGCGGGACCGCTCGGCCGGGGTGCCGCAGGTGTTGTTCGTCTGCGTGCAGAACGCGGGCCGCTCCCAGCTCGCCGCCGCGATCGTCAACCAGCTCGCCGACGGCCGCGTCGTCGCACGCTCCGCAGGATCCGCCCCGGCGTCGGACGTGCACCCGCACGTGCGCTCGCTGCTCACCGAGATCGAGGGCGCGCAGGAGGCCGAGACGGCGTTCCCGAAGCCGCTCACCGACGACGCGGTGCGCGCCGCAGACGTGGTGGTCACGATGGGCTGCGGCGACGTCTGCCCGATCATCCCCGGCGTCCGCTATGAGGACTGGGCCGTGGGCGATCCTGCGCTGGCCTCGCCCGAGGGCGTCGAAGCGATCCGCCAGGACATCGAGGGCCGCGTCCGCGGCCTCCTCGCCACCCTCACCGACTGAAAGAAGCGAACAACCATGACCGACCAGAAGCCTTCCGTCCTCTTCGTCTGCGTCCACAACGCCGGCCGTTCCCAGATGGCCGCCGGCTATCTCCGCGAGTTGGCGGGCGACCGCGTCGAGGTCCGCTCCGCCGGGTCCATGCCCGCCGACCAGATCAACCCGGTCGCCGTCGAGGCGATGCGCGAGGAGGGCATCGACATCACCGCCGAACAGCCCAAGGTGCTCACCACCGAGGCCGTGCAGGCCTCCGACGTGGTGATCACGATGGGTTGCGGCGACGCTTGCCCGTTCTTCCCGGGCAAGCGGTACGAGGACTGGAAGCTCGACGACCCGGCGGGGCAGGGCATCGATGCGGTGCGCCCGATTCGCGACGACATCAAGGCCCGCGTCGAGACCCTCCTCGCCGAACTGCTCGTCTGAGGAGCTGCGAGCAGCGGAGGGGCAGAGGCCAATGGCCCTACCCCTCCGGTGTGTTTCCGGGTCCGCGAACTTTACGGCGAACACCGTTGTGCCGTGAGGTGTGACCCAGTGATCGCGTCACCGGTCGTTCTCGCTCTACCGGGATGCGCCTCGCATCGCTGCTTCGATCTGCTCCTGCGTGGGCGCTCCGGCGTACCCGCTTTCCGTCGCGTAGACCCGGCACGCCAGCGAGCGAACCGGGGCCGTCGGGAACAGGTCGACGTCGTCGAGGAGGATCGTGGGCGAGCCTCCGAACTGGGTGCTCGCCGCCTCGGCCTCGGTTCGGATCGTCACCAGCTCGACAGGAACGGCCCCGAGCCCGAGAGCATCCAGCGCCGCGCGTGCGTTGGCTTCGGCGATTGCCGTGTTCGGGCAGTCGACGATGTGCAGCAGTTCGACCTTCATGCGGTCGGCTCCTTCCGAGTCCGGGCGGCGCGCAGTCCGTTGAGGATGACGACGACCTCGGCGATCTCGTGCACCAGGACCACGGCGGCGAGGCCCAGGACGCCGAACAGGGCCAGCGGGAGCAGCGCGGTGATGATCAGCAGCGACAGGATGATGTTCTGGTTGATGATGTGCCGCCCCCGACGGGCGTGGTCGAACGCGCGCGGGAGAAGCCGCAGGTCGTGACCGGTGAAGGCCACGTCGGCCGACTCGATCGCGGCGTCGGAGCCCGTCGCGCCCATCGCGATACCGATGTCCGCGGCGGCCAGCGCAGGGGCGTCGTTGATGCCGTCGCCGATCATCGCGACCGGCCCCTTCGCACCGAGCTCTGCGATCGCGGCGGCCTTGTCTTCGGGGCGCAGCTCGGCGCGGACGTCATCGATCCCTGCTTGCGCAGCGAGGGCGCGGGCGGTGCGGGCGTTGTCGCCGGTGAGCATGGTCACCCCGATGCCCTGGGTCGCGAGGGTGCGGACCACTTCAGGGACCTCGGGGCGCAGCTCGTCGCGGACGCCGATCGCGGCGACCGGGACGCCG
>NZ_MEEL01000065.1:0-7475 GCF_001724435.1 Microbacterium sp. SCN 69-37 | reverse complement strand
CCGGAAGCTAAGCCTCACAGCGCCGATGGTACTGCAGGGGGGACCCTGTGGGAGAGTAGGACACCGCCGGACTTCTTTTCAGGAAATGGCCACCCAACGATGGGTGGCCATTTCCCGTTAACACGACCCGAAGCATTGCCATGAACGATGCCGGCAGCTTTCGCTGTCGCCGCGGTCGTGTCGGCGTCGGCGACTATCGTGGAGGGTATGTCCATGAACGCCGACGACTCGCACGCGCGCCGCGAGGACCTGCTGTCCGCGCTCGAGGTGATCGAGGAGCAGCCGCTCGCTGAACGGGCGGCCGCCTATGTCGCGTTGCACGACGATCTCGCGCGCCGGCTCGAGTCCGGTCCGCGCGACGGCGCGCAGTGACGGCTCGACTCGACGCGGCGTTGGCCTCTCGAGGGCTGTCCCGGTCGCGCACCCAGGCGGCCCGCGACATCGAGGCGGGTCTGGTCACCGTCGACGGTGTCTACGTGCTCAAGCCGTCCACGCCGGTGTCGGATGACGCTGTGCTCGTCGTCGACGGCGCCGATCACTACGTGAGCCGGGCAGCGCACAAGCTCCTGGCAGCCCTCGACGCCTTCGACGTGGAGGTCGCGGGCCGCGAAGCGCTCGACCTCGGGGCGTCGACGGGCGGGTTCACTCAGGTACTGCGCGAGCGTGGAGCGAGTCGGGTCGTCGCGGTCGACGTCGGCCATGACCAGTTGGCTCCCTCGATCCGAGGCGATGCGGGCGTCTGCCTCGTGGAGGGGTTCAATGTCCGATACATGACGGCGGCGTCGGTCTCCGACGCGGCGGGCTTTCCCGTCCACCCCGATGTGATCGTTGCGGACTTGTCGTTCATTTCGCTCACGCTGGTGGTGCCGGCCATCGCGGCTGTCGCGCCGGCGCACAGCGACATCATCCTGCTGATCAAGCCGCAGTTCGAGGTGGGGCGCACCGGTGTGCGTGAGGGCCTGGTCACGGATGCCGCGGCTCGCGCCGACGCTGCGGCCGGGGTGCTGTGGGCTGCGTGGGATGCGGGGCTGGCGACGGCGGGATTCATCTCTTCGCCCCTCGCCGGCACGCACGGCAATCACGAATACCTCGTCCACCTGCGCCCGCGCGATCAGCGCCCACAGGATGATGGTGACGCTCCGGCCTCTCATGGCAATCCGACAGAATGGCTGAGGACGATCGACGAAGCGACGGGAGCGGTATGACAGATCCGACAACGCCGCGCTCCATCCTCGTCGTGGCGCACGCGCGCCGCGACGACACGGTGGCAGCGGCTCGGCGCGTGATCGCCGCGCTCATCGCCGCCGATGCTCGTCCGGTGCTCGCAGTGGACGACCCGCAGCTGGTGGATGCGCTGTCGGATCTCGGCCCCCTCGCCGCCCTGGGGGCCGACGTCGCGGTCACCGACATCGAGCTGGCGGTGGTGTTGGGCGGCGACGGCACGATTCTGCGCGCCGCCGAGCTCGTGCGCGACGGTGCCGCCCCGATCCTCGGCATCAACATGGGGCACGTCGGCTTCCTCGCCGAGATCGATCCGGACGACATCGACGACGCGATGCGTCGCATCATCGCCTGCGACTATCAGGTCGAGGAGCGGATGACGCTCTCCGTGCGCGTCAAGGACGCGGGTGGAGACGTCATCTACGAGACCTGGGCCCTCAACGAGGCCACCGTCGAGAAGGCGGCGCGGGAGCGGATGATGGAGGTCGTCATGGAGATCGACCGCCGGCCGCTGTCGAGTTTCGGTTGCGACGGCGTCGTGATCGCGACCCCGACCGGGTCCACGGCCTACAACTTCTCCGCCGGCGGCCCGGTGATCTGGCCCACCGTCGACGCGATCGCCGTCGTTCCGCTGTCGGCTCACGCGTTGTTCGCGCGCCCGCTGGTGGTGGCACCGGAGGCCACTGTTGCGATCGAGGTGCTCGCGCGCACGGACGGCACGGGAATCATGTGGTGCGACGGCAGACGCTCTCACGACCTGCCGCCAGGGGCTCGTGTCGTCGTGCGCAAGTCCTCGCAGCCCGTGCGCCTTGCGCGCCTGCATCCGGCTCCGTTCACCGACCGGCTGGTGCGGAAGTTCCAGCTGCCGGTGACCGGATGGCGCGGTCCCGATGAGACCTCAGCGTCACGGCCGATGGGCGCGGAGGGGCGCGCGTGATCGAGCAGATGACGCTCCGGGACCTCGGTGTCATCGCTCACGCGACGCTTCCGATGGGTCCCGGCTTCACCGCCATCACCGGAGAGACCGGTGCCGGCAAGACGATGGTCGTCACCGGGCTCGGCCTGCTTCTCGGCGCGCGCGCCGACTCCGGCGTTGTCCGTGCCGGCGCAGCCCAGGCGGCCGTCGAGGGCGTGTGGCTGGTCCCCGAGTCGGGCGCCGTGGCTGACCGCGTGGCGGATGCCGGGGGAGAGGTCGAACCGATCGGTGACGGGCGCGCCGAGCTGTACCTGGGCCGCACGGTCACCGCGGAGGGACGCAGCCGCGCGAGCGTCGGCGGGCGCGCCGCGCCCGCGGGCGTGCTCGCCGAACTCGCCGAGCAGCTCGTCGTCGTCCACGGCCAGTCCGATCAGCTCCGGCTGCGTTCGGGCGCAGCCCAGCGCGATGCGCTCGACCGCTTCGGCGCCGCGGAGATCGGGCCCGTCCTGGAGCAGTACCGGCAGGCCTACGCCGCGCAGCGTGAGCTCGCCGCCCAGATCGCGGAGATCACCGGCAACGCCGAGGCGCGCGCTGCCGAAGCCGAACAGCTGCGTGCTGCTCTTGCCGAGATCGAGCAGGTCGATCCGCAGCCGGGCGAAGACATCGAGCTCGCCCAACGTGCCGAACGACTGTCGAACGTCGAGGAACTGCGCCAGGCGGCCGCCATCGCCCACGATGCGCTGTCGGGCGGCGGTGACGTCCCCGATGTGGGACTGCTCGTCGCCGAGGCGCGTCGCGCGCTGGAGAGGGTGGTCCGCGCCGACACCGTGCTGGCCGCCCATGCAGCGATCCTCGACGACATCTCGTATCGGGTCGCTGATCTCGCCACCGAGCTGAGCGCGTACCTGGCGGATCTGGACGATGCAGGCCCCCACGAACTCGCCGCGGTCGAGGAGCGCCGGGCCGCCGTGACGAGCATCGTGCGTGCCCACGGCAGCCTGGAAGCCGCACTCGAGCTGGCTCGATCGGGCGCGTTCCGTCTCGCCGAGCTCGACGACGACGGAGAGCGCATCGCGCGTCTCCGCGGCGACGAGCGCGACGCCGCGGCCGTCCTGGACGCGGCCGCCGAACGACTCACGGCCGCTCGTCGCGCGGCGGCGGAGCGGCTCGCGACCGCCGTCACCGAGGAGCTGCACGCGCTCGCGCTGCCCGACGCACGCGTCGTCGTCGCCGTCGAGGAGGGTGGGGCGTCGGCATCCGGCCGGGACGAGGTGACGATTCTGCTGGCGCCGCACCCGGGCGCCGAGCCCCGCCCGGTCGCCAAGAGCGCATCCGGGGGCGAGCTCAGCCGCGTCATGCTCGCGATCGAGGTGGTCATCGCGGGCACCGGCGGTGTGCCCACCTTCGTGTTCGACGAAGTGGATGCCGGGATCGGCGGCGCCGCCGCGATCGAGGTGGGTCGCCGCCTCGCACGCCTCGCCGAGACGAGTCAGGTCATCGTCGTCACCCACCTCGCCCAGGTGGCGGCCTTCGCCTCGAACCACCTCAGCGTGGTCAAAGCCGGCGACGGCTCGGTCACCGCCTCCAGCGTCCGCGCGCTCAGCGGAGCCGACCGCGAGGCGGAGATGGCGCGACTGCTGTCGGGGCTGGCTGATTCGACCACCGCGCTCGACCACGCCCGGGAGCTTCTGAGCCTCGGCCATTCCGGACTGATAGGATGAAAGCCCGTGACGGACACTCATTCAGCAGGTAAGACGGCGGGCAAGACTTCAAGCGACACCACCAAGCACATCTTCGTGACGGGCGGTGTCGTTTCGTCGTTGGGGAAGGGCTTGACCGCCGCGTCTCTGGGCAATCTGCTGACGGCGCGCGGACTGCGCGTGGTGATGCAGAAGCTCGACCCGTACCTGAACGTCGACCCGGGCACGATGAACCCGTTCCAGCACGGCGAGGTGTTCGTCACGGACGACGGTGCGGAGACCGATCTCGACATCGGGCACTACGAGCGCTTCCTGGACATCGAGCTGAGTCAGGCCGCCAACGTGACCACGGGGCAGATCTACTCCCAGGTGATCGCGCGCGAGCGCCGCGGCGAGTACCTCGGCGACACGGTGCAGGTCATCCCGCACATCACCGACGAGATCAAGCGCCGCATGCGCTTGCAGGCCGACGAGTCGCCCAAGCCCGACGTGATCATCACCGAGATCGGCGGCACCGTCGGCGACATCGAGTCGCAGCCGTTCATCGAGTCGGCGCGCCAGATCCGCCATGAGCTCGGACGCAAGAACGTGTTCTTCGTGCATGTGTCGCTCGTGCCGTTCATGGGCGCGTCGGGCGAGCAGAAGACCAAGCCCACCCAGCACTCCGTGGCAGCCCTGCGTTCGATCGGCATCCAGCCCGACGCTCTCGTGCTGCGCAGCGACCGCCCCGTCACCGAGTCGAACAAGCGCAAGATCGCGCTGATGTGCGACGTGGACGAGGATGCCGTGGTCAACGCGATCGACGTCCCCTCCATCTACGACATCCCAACGATGCTCAACGAGCAGGGCCTCGACAGCTACATCGTCGATGCGCTCGGTCTCGGCGCCAAGGCGGCCGAGGTCGACTGGACGCGCTGGAGCAAGGTCCTCAACGCCGTGCACAACCCCAAGCACGAGGTGACGATCGGTCTCGTCGGCAAGTACATTGACCTGCCCGACGCCTACCTGTCGGTCACCGAGGCGCTCAAGGCCGGTGGTTTCGCGCAGGAGACCAAGGTGCAGGTCCAGTGGATCGCCTCCGACCTGTGCGAGACGCCGGAGGGCGCGGAGAAGGCGCTCGGCGCGCTGGACGGCATCGTCGTTCCCGGTGGCTTCGGCATCCGCGGCATCGAGGGCAAGCTCGGCGCCCTGCGCTTCGCCCGCGAGCAGGGCATCCCGACCCTCGGCATCTGCCTGGGACTGCAGTGCATGGTCATCGAGTACGCGCGCAATGTCGCCGGCATCGAGGGAGCCTCCTCCAGCGAGTTCGACCCCGACACCACGCACCCGGTGATCGCGACGATGGCCGAGCAGGTCGACATCATCGACCACGGCGACATGGGCGGCACGATGCGGCTCGGGCTCTACGAGGCCGAACTGGCCGCGGGGTCGCTGGCGGCCGAGGTGTACGGCGCCGAGCGCGCCAGCGAGCGTCACCGCCACCGCTACGAGGTCAACAACCGTTACCGCGATCAGATCGCCGACGCCGGCATGTGGTTCTCGGGTCTGTCGCCCGACCACGGGCTCGTCGAGTACGTCGAGCTGCCGCGCGACGTGCACCCGTACTACATCGCCACGCAGGCGCACCCCGAGCTGCGTTCGCGGCCGACCGAAGCGAACCCTCTGTTCCGCGGGCTCATCGCGGCGGCACTGGACCGGCACCGCTCGAGCGAGCTCTTCGAGGTCGAGGGTGACTGACCCGACGGCGGCGGCGCCACTGACCGACGAGGCGGTCGAGGTCGAGGTCGTCCGCAGCGAGACGCCGTTCGTCGGACGGGTGTGGAACATCCGTCGCGACGAGGTCGCCTACAACGGGGCGTCCATCGTCCGGGAGTACATGGATCACACCGGCGCGGTGGCGGTGTTCGCGCTCGATGAGAACGATCGGGTGCTGCTCATCAAGCAGTACCGCCACCCGGTGCGGCTGCGTGACTGGGAGATCCCGGCGGGGCTGCTCGACATCGGCGGTGAGTCGCCGCTCGTGGCGGCTCAGCGCGAGCTGGCCGAAGAAGCGGACCTTGTCGCGGCATCCTGGCACGTGCTGGGGGAGTTCATGACCTCGCCCGGCGGCAGCGACGAGACCATCCGCATCTACCTCGCACGCGATCTGCGTGCGGCGGAGGAGACGTTCGCCCGGGAGGCGGAAGAAGCCGACATCGAGGTGCGGTGGGTGCCGCTGGATGAGGTCGTCGACGCCGTGCTCGCGCGCCGTGTGCAGAATCCGTCACTGGTCGTCGGGGCGCTCGCCGCCCACGCGTCGCGCGCGCGGGACTGGGCGACGCTGGCTCCGGGCGACGCCCCCTGGCCGCGGCGGTCACGGAGCATCGGCGAGGACGGATCCGGCCACGCGCGGTGACGGGCATCGGTGAGCGTGCGTCGGAGCGGATGATGCGGTGAAGCTCGAGCGTGCGATCGACGCGTATCTGCGTCACATCACGATCGAGCGCGGCCTTTCGGAGCACACGGTCGCGGCGTACCGGCGCGATCTCGGAGGCTATGGCGAGTGGCTCGCCGCCGCGGGCGTCGAGGACACATCCGACATCACCCCGGCTGTCGTCGCGCAGTTCACCGCGGATCGCGCTGCCGCCGATCCGCCGCCGGCGGCGACGTCTCTGGCGCGGTTGCAATCGTCGGTGCGCGGCCTGCACCGCTTCCTCGTGCGGGAGGGGATCGAGCTCTCCGACGCGAGCGATCGCCTGACCCCGCCGAAGACGCCCCAACGCCTTCCGAAGGCGTTGACGATCGATCAGATCGCGGCGCTTCTGGATGCCGCCGGCCCTGCGCCCGGCATCGCCACCGAGACCGATGCGATCCGCCTTCGCGACCGCGCTCTGCTCGAACTGCTCTACGCCACCGGCGCGCGCGTCTCGGAGCTGATGCAGCTCGACGTCGACGACATCGCGGGCGACACCGAACTGCTGCGCGTGCGCGGAAAGGGGCAGAAGGAGCGCATCGTCCCGGTCGGCTCGTACGCCCGCGCCGCCGTCGACGCCTATCTGGCCCGTTCTCGCCCGGAACTCTCACGTCGCGGGCACGCGAGCCCGCGCCTGTTCCTCGGCGCGCGGGGGGCGCCGCTGTCGCGCCAGGGCGCGTGGCTGATCATCCAGGCGGCGGCCGAGCGCGCCGGCCTGCAGGCGCACGTGTCGCCGCACACCTTCCGGCACTCGTTCGCGACGCACCTCCTCCAGGGCGGGGCCGATGTGCGCGTCGTACAGGAGATGCTCGGTCACGCCTCCGTCGCGACGACGCAGATCTACACGCACGTGACCGTCGACGCCCTGCGTGACGTGTACCTCACGTCGCACCCGCGGGCGCGCTGACTCTCCCACGGCCGCAATCGGGCCATGTCGGCGGGATAAATGGCTCTTCGCAGTTGAGGGTGTAGTCGGGGGTCGGGCGGCGGTGGCTGGATAGGGGTCGAGGTCCCCCGAGGATGGAAGTTCCTACACTCACCATCCGGAAGACCTCGACGTGCTCAACGCTACCTTCGCCGCGCCTTTCCTCACCACGTTCTGCCGCCTCGATGAGCTCGGCCTCGAGGCCGTCGGGCAGCATCTCGACGCGGATCGGGCGGTGATCGAGTGCCGCGTTGTCGACGA
>NZ_MEEL01000064.1:0-9007 GCF_001724435.1 Microbacterium sp. SCN 69-37 | reverse complement strand
ATTTTCCTGTTCGCTGTCTTCGAGTCGGACGGGATGCCTCGGCATCCGCCCGCTCGTTACTTCTCGACCGGTCTAGCGGTAGCGGTAGACGATGCGACCGCGCGTGAGGTCGTAGGGCGAGAGCTCCACGACGACGCGGTCTTCGGGGATGATGCGGATGTAGTTCTGCCGCATCTTGCCGGAGATCGTGGCGAGTACCTTGTGTCCGTTGGTGAGCTCAACGCGGAACATCGCGTTGGGCAGCGCTTCAGACACGACGCCCTCGATTTCGATGACACCGTCTTTCTTAGCCATAGCCTCGCTGACGCTTGTGCAGACCGGTCGGTCTGCGGTGAGTGGGATGTGGTGCGGCGACACGCCAATGAAGGCGCAAGGCACCAAAGATTCAGTGTACGTGATAGAGGGCCGCACGGCAAACTGCCGTACGGCCCTCTCGCTCGTCTCAGACGCGCATCACGTCGTCAGCCCTTGAGGTTGGCGACGATGTCCGTCTGCGGGTTGTAAGTGACGGGGACATTCTTGCCGTTCACGAGAAGAGTCGGCGTTCCCTGAGCGCCCTGCGGCAGGCCCTTGGACTGTGCGAACTTGATGTACTTGCCCGACGTGATGGCCTGCTCGAGGTCGCTGGTCACATTGACCCCCGCCTGCTTAGCGATCGACACGATCTGATCGTCGGTCAGACCGGGGGTGCTCTCCTGGGGCTGGTTCTGGTACATCGCAGCCATGAACGCGTAGGCGTTGGCGGGGTCCGCCTCCGCGATAGCGAACATCGCACTCGCCGACCGGCTCGAGAACTTCGTCCCCTGCGAGGCGCGATCGAGAATCGTGACCGGGTGGAGGTTCAGCGTGATCTTGTTCTCAGAGATGAGCTGCTTGATCGTGTCCCCCTCGGTCTTCTCGAACTGGCCGCAGTAGGGGCACATGAAGTCCACGTAGGTGTCGACGACATCGGGGCCGCTGCCGAATGAGATCGCACCGGTATCCGTATTGATGTTGCTCGACGAGGGCTGCGCACCCGGACCCGAGCTGACGTTGTTCATCCACACGACAAGGCCGATGACCAGCGCGACCACGACGACGACCGCCACGCTCACCCAGATCGCGAACCAGTTCCTCTTACCCGCTGCTGCCTGCGCCATAACCTCGATGCCTCTCCGATGTGCGGCTGTCGCCGCCGTCCTACCATTGTGGCTCACGCACTCTTATGCGTTGCCCGTGAAAGCCGTGACCTCACCCGCCCCCACCCCCNGCCACCTGGCGCGGCGCCTTGTACACCGCCATGTTCTCGCGCGCCCTTTCGCGTCGGTTCGGCACGTTCGTAGCGGCTCGGCGTGACGGGTCAGCGTTGCGGATGGATGCCGAACGCGCGCAGGCGTGCACCCAGGTGGGCTGCCGTCGCGATGTCGGCCGTGCCCCAGCGCACGAGTCGCCGTCCCGTAGTCCCGCGGATCCAGTCCTCGCGCTGCTTCTCTTCCATGACCACCCGCTCCACCCCGACGCCCTCGCCCCGCATCGCAGGATCGAGGTACTTTCCCTCGCCGTCGTACTCGCCCCAGACTCCGACGTCATCCAGCGCGAAGTCGACATGGAACAGGCGCGAGCCCGGACCGGCGACCGGGACCTGCAGACGCGGCGTGGCGAAGCCGAGGTCGCCGATGTAGAGCCGGCTCACGCTCTCCCCCGGCGAAGCGGCACGACCATCGGCGAGTTCCAGCATCCGCCGGGCCGCGCGAACTCCGCGGCCGCCCGAAGGCAGCCGCTGCGCAACCTGCCGGCGCAGACTCTCCGCCGCCTCCACGTCGTACCCGTTCCACGACCAGGCGGCACGGCGAAGCGCGGCGTCGGCGAGGGAGAGTCCTGTCTCGAAGGATGCCGAGCGCAGCACGTCCGCGACCGTGCGGGCCAGTCCGGTGCAGAGCACGCCCTGGCGCATCGTCATGTCGCTCGAGGCGACGGCAACCTGGTGACGTGCGACCAACGGCTCGGATGCGCGTACGTGCCCGCTCGCTGCGCGTCCACTGAGGTGCACGCGGCGGGGTTCGATGCGAAACAGCGGCAATTCCCAGAGGACGGCCGCCGAGGCATGGGAGTAGACGAGCTCGGAGTTCCCCGTGCGAGGACGTTCAGCGGCGACGACGCGCATCAGGTGACGCCCTTCGCTGTGGGCGCCGCGCCACCGTTCCGCGTCGGCGTAACACCCGCGATCCACACGGATGAGGGATCCGTGCCGCACCGCCGCAGCGACGTCTCGCGCCGAACGCCCTCTGCGTTCGAGCTCCTCTCGGGAAGCGAGGGCGGCGCGAGCTTCGGAGACGATCATGCATTCCACGATCCTCGCCGCATCGGCATCCGCGCCTCCCTCACCTCACCCGTGGACAACACCCCTCGGCGGGTCGATCTGGGGAGGAACCTCGGCGCACCACGCGAGCCGCCATCGCGCCCCCGAACCGGCATGTTTCTGCGCGAAGGATGATGTCGGCTCGCGCGGAGGATGGCGGCTCGCGGGGAGCAGAGTGCGCGCAGCGCGCGGGTCAGGCGATGGGGGTGGGGGTGACGCCGAAGGGGGCGAGACCGGCGGCGCCGCCGTCGGCGGCGGTCAACACCCACACGCCGTTCTCGTGAACGGCGACGCTGTGCTCCCAGTGGCTTCCGTCGCTGCCGTCGACGGTCGTGACCGTCCAGTCGTCGTCCTCGACGAAGGTCTCCTCGGAGCCGGCGGTGATCATCGGTTCGATCGCGACACACAGGCCGGGACGCACCGCGGGGCCCAGGTCGGACACCCGGTAGTTGAAGATCGTCGGGCCCTCGTGCATCCGGCGGCCGATGCCGTGGCCGACGTAGTCGCGAAGGATGCCGTAGCTCTCCCCCGAGCGCTCGATGTAGCCCTGCACCGCGTCACCGATCTCTCCGACGCGCGACGCCGATGCGAGCGCGGCCACGCCCGCCCAGAGCGAGCCCTCGGTCACCTGCGACAGCCGCTCGCGCGACGCCTGCACAGCCGGATCCCCGCCGGGGACGACCACCGTGATGGCCGAGTCGCCGTTCCAGCCCTTGAACTGCGCACCGGCATCGATCGACACGATGTCGCCCGGCTCGAGCACGCGCTCCCCGGGGATGCCGTGGACGACCTGGTCGTTCACCGAGATGCAGGTCGTGTGGCGGTAGCCGCGCACGAGCTGGAAGTTCGACTCGGCCCCGCGGGCGAGGATGACCTCGGATGCCGCGGCATCCAGCTCAGCCGTGGTCACACCCGGGGCGATCAGCGCACGCACGGCATCCAGCGCGGCCGCCGTGATCAGGCCCGGCTCAACCATCGAGCGCAGCTGCGCCGGGGTCTTGTACAAGGAGCGACGAAGTCCCATCAGGAGGCTGCGATGCCGCGAGCTGCCAGGGCGGCCTGAATCCGCGCGTAGACCTCGTCCAGCGATCCGACGCCGTCGATCTGATCGACGATGCCCCGCTCGCGGTAGACATCGAGGATCGGCGCCGTCTCGGACTCGTAGATGGCCAGACGCTTCGCGATCGATTCGGCGTTGTCGTCGGCACGGCCCTGCTCGCTCGCCCGCAGCGACAGGCGCTGGATGGACTCGTCGCGCGGCACCACCAACTCGATGACCGCGGTGAGGGGCACGCCCCTCTCGTCCAGGAAACGGTCGAGATCGCCCACCTGGCCGAGGTTGCGCGGGTAGCCGTCCAGGAGGAAGCCGGCGGCGGCGTCGGGCTGGGCGAGCCGATCGCGCACGATCTCCCCCGTCAGGGTGTCCGGCACGAGGTCGCCGGCGTCGATGATCGCCTTGACCTTCAGACCGAGTTCCGTGCCCTCTTTCACGTTGGCGCGGAAGACGTCGCCGGTCGAGACCGCCGGGATGCCGAGGGCCTCCGCCACCCGCACGCCCTGCGTGCCTTTGCCGGAGCCCTGCGGGCCGATGATGAGTAGTCGAGCAGCGGTCATCGCAGCAACCCTTCGTAGTGACGCTGCTGCAGCTGGGCGTCGATCTGCTTGACCGTCTCCAGACCCACACCGACGATGATGAGGATCGACGCGCCGCCGAACGGGAAGTTCTGGTTAGCGCTGACCGTCGCGAGCGCCACCAGCGGCAGCAGCGCGATGAGGCCGAGGTAGATCGAGCCGGGCAGCGTGATGCGCGTCAACACGTAGTCGAGGTACTCGGCCGTCGGACGACCTGCACGGATGCCGGGGATGAACCCGCCGTACTTCTTCATGTTGTCGGCGACCTCGACGGGGTTGAAGGTGATCGCGACGTAGAAGTAGGTGAACCCGACGATGAGCAGGAAGTACAGCAGCATGTAGAGCGGGTGATCGCCCTTGGTGAGGTACTGCTGGATCCAGGTCACCCAGCCCGGGATGTTGCCGTTGGCGTCCGGCGTCTGATTGAACTGGGCTATCAGTGCCGGGATGTACAGCAGCGAGGAGGCGAAGATGACCGGCACGACACCCGCCATGTTCACCTTGATCGGGATGTACGTGTTCGTGCCGCCGAGGGTGCGACGCCCGACCATGCGCTTGGCGTACTGCACGGGGATGCGCCGCTGCGACTGCTCGACGAAGACGACGAGAGCGACGACGACGATGCCGACGGCCAGCACGAGGAGGAAGACCTCGAAACCGCGCGACGTGGCGATGGCCCACATGGCCGCCGGGAACTGCGCCGCGATCGAGGTGAAGATGAGGATGGACATGCCGTTGCCCACGCCGCGCTCGGTGACGAGCTCGGCGAACCACATGATGAGGCCGGTGCCGGCGGTCAGCGTGATGATCATCAGCAGCTGGGCCCACCACACATCGTTGGTCAGCAGAGCGTTGCACTCGGCGATGCCGGTCCTGCCGAACAGCTGGCCCGAGCGCGCCACGGTGACAAGTGTCGTGGACTGCAACAGCGCGAGGGCGATCGTCAGGTAGCGGGTGTACTGCGTGAGCTTGGCCTGACCGGCCTGCCCCTCCTTGTACAGCGCCTCGAAGTGCGGGATGACCACGCGCAGCAGCTGCACGATGATCGTCGCGGTGATGTAGGGCATGACGCCCAGGGCGAAGATCGACAGCTGGAGCAGCGCACCGCCGGAGAACAAGTTGACCAGCGAGAGCAGACCCTCACTCGCGGAACCGGTCTGCTGCAGGCAGGACTGCACGTTCGGGAAGCTCACGAAGGGCGCCGGAACGTGCGCACCGAGGCGATAGATGGCGATGATCGCGAGGGTGAAGAAGATCTTCCGCCGGAGATCCGGGGTGCGGAAGACCCGCGCGATGGCGCTGACGGCGCTGAACAAGGGGATTTCCTCCAGAGAGCTGACCGGTGTCTCGATGCGGATCCGAGGACACCGCTTCCAGAGTACGGCAACAGGGGCCGGAGGCTCGCCTCCGGCCCCTGCCGTGGAATTACTTGACCGAACCGCCTGCGGCGACGATCTTCTGCTCGGCCGAACCCGAGACCTTGTCGACGGCGACGGTGAGCTTGACCGAGATGTCGCCGGTGCCGAGCACCTTGACCTTCTCGTTCTTGCGCACCGCACCCTTGGCGACGAGGTCGCTGACGGTGACGTCGCCACCGGCCGGGTACAGCTCAGCCAGCTTGTCGAGGTTGACCACCTGGTACTCGACGCGGAACGGGTTCTTGAACCCGCGCAGCTTCGGCGTACGCATGTGCAGCGGCATCTGGCCGCCCTCGAAACCGGCCTTCACCTGGTAACGGGCCTTCGTACCCTTGGTGCCACGACCGGCGGTCTTGCCCTTCGAGCCCTCACCGCGACCGACACGGGTCTTTGCGGTGTTGGAGCCCGGGACCGGACGCAGGTGGTGGACCTTGAGCACACCGGGGCGCGACACCTCGGCATCCGCCTTCTTGGCGGGAGCCTTCTTCGCGGCCGGCTTCTCGGCGGTCTTCTTGGCAGCCGGCTTGGCGGCGGCCTTCTTCTCGGTGTTCTTCACAGCGACCTCTTCGGTCGCCTTCTCAGCCTTCTCGGCCATCAGTCGATCTCCTCAACCTTGACGAGGTGGGCGACAGCCTTGACGTAGCCGCGCGTCTGCGCGTCGTCGGGACGGACGACCGAGTCGCCGATCCGCTTCAGGCCGAGCGAACGCAGCGTGTCACGCTGGTTCTGCTTCTCGCTCACCTTGGACTTGACCTGGGTCACCTTGAGACGCGCGGCCATCAGGCACCTACCTTCGCAGCGGCCGCGGCGTCGGCCTCGGCACGGATCAGACGGGCCGGAGCCACCTGGTCGAAGTCGAGACCGCGACGCGCGGCGACCGCGCGGGGCTCCTCGAGCTGTTTCAGCGCCTCGACGGTCGCGTGCACGATGTTGATCGTGTTCGACGAACCGAGCGACTTGGAGAGCACGTCGTGGATACCGGCGCACTCGAGCACGGCGCGCACCGGGCCACCGGCGATGACACCGGTACCGGCGGCGGCCGGACGCAGGAGCACGACACCGGCAGCGGCCTCACCCTGCACCGGGTGCGGGATGGACGAGCCGGTGCGGGGCACGCGGAAGAAGTTGCGCTTGGCCTCTTCGACACCCTTGGAGATGGCGAGGGGGACCTCACGCGCCTTGCCGTAGCCGACGCCGACGAGACCGTTGCCGTCACCCACGACGACGAGCGCCGTGAAGCTGAAGCGGCGACCGCCCTTGACGACCTTCGACACGCGGTTGATCGTCACGACGCGCTCGAGGAACTGGCTCTTCTCGGCGTCGCGCGAACCACGGTCGCGGTTGGGGTTGCGCTCGCGACCGCCACGACGGGGCTCGCGGGCCTCGCGCTCGACGGGAGCGGTGGCCGCAGCCTGCTCGGTCACTTCGTTCTCCACATTCTGAGTAGTTGCATCGCTCACAGGTTCAGACCTCCCTCGCGGGCGCCCTCGGCGATCGCTGCGACACGGCCCGCGTAGCGGTTGCCACCGCGGTCGAACACGACGTCCGAGAAACCGGCCGCCTTGGCGCGCTCGGCGACGAGCTCGCCGACCTTGCGGGCCTTGGCGGTCTTGTCACCGTCGAACGTGCGCAGGTCCGACTCGAGAGTCGACGCCGACGCGACGGTCACGCCCTTGCTGTCGTCCACGAGCTGGACGAAGACGTGGCGGGCCGAGCGGGTGACGACGAGGCGCGGACGGGCCTCGGTGCCCACGACCTTCTTGCGAAGGCGCAGGTGACGACGCGAACGCGCGTCGCTCTTCGACTTGACAGCCATGATTACTTACCAGCCTTTCCGGCCTTGCGGCGAACGACCTCGCCCGCGTAGCGCACACCCTTGCCCTTGTAGGGCTCGGGCTTGCGGATCTTGCGGATGTTCGCGGCGGCCTCACCGACGGCCTGCTTCGAGATGCCGCTGACGGTGAGCTTGTTGTTGCCCTCGACGGTCAGCGTGATGCCGGCCGGCGCCTCGACGAGAACCGGGTGCGAGAAGCCGAGCGCGAACTCGACCGCCGTCCCCTTCTGCGCGACGCGGTAACCGGTGCCGACGACCTCGAGGCCCTTGGTGTAGCCCTGGGTGACGCCGATGATGTTGTTGTTGATCAGGGTGCGGGTCAGTCCGTGCAGCGAACGCGACTCGCGCTCGTCGTCGGGACGGGAGACCAGAACCTGGTTCTCCTCGACCTTGACCTCGATGGGCTTGGAGACGGAGAGCGCGAGCTCACCCTTCGGGCCCGTGACCGTGACATCCTGGCCGTCGACCGAAACGGTCACGCCGGCGGGGATGTCGATGGGAAGACGTCCAATACGCGACATGTCAGATCACCACACGTAGGCGAGGACTTCCCCACCCACGCCCTTCTGCTCTGCCTGGCGGTCGGTGAGAAGACCGGAGGAGGTGGACAGGATCGCGACGCCCAGCCCGCCGAGGACCTTGGGGATCTCGGTCGAGCGTGCGTACACGCGCAGGCCGGGCTTCGAGACGCGCTTAATGCCGGCGATCGACCGCTCGCGGTTCGGGCCGTACTTCAGCGTGAGGGTGAGAGTCTGGCCGACGCGGGCGTCGGAGACCTCCCAGCCGGAGATGTAGCCCTCCTGCTGGAGGATCTCGGCGATGTGGGTCTTGAGCTTCGAGCTCGGCAGCGACACGGAGTCGTGGTGCGCCGAGTTCGCGTTGCGCAGACGGGTCAGCATGTCAGCGACCGGGTCTGTCATCGTCATTTCTTGGTTTCCTTTGTTCAGCGGTTTCGGATGCCGTTACACGACAGCCGACCTTCTTGATGGGCCGACCGGAGAGGTCGGGGGGGCGTCAGGCCTGGTTCTCGTCCGTCTTGAACGGGAAGCCCAGCTGGCGCAGCAGCGACCGGCCCTCGTCATCCGTCTTCGCCGTGGTGACGATCGTGATGTCGAAGCCGCGGACGCGGTCGATCTTGTCCTGGTTGATCTCGTGGAAGACCGACTGCTCCTGCAGACCGAACGTGTAGTTGCCGTGACCGTCGAACTGCTTGGGCGACAGGCCGCGGAAGTCGCGGATACGCGGCAGGGCGAGGTTCACGAGACGGTCCAGGAACTCCCAGGCACGGTCACCGCGGAGGGTGACGTGCGCACCGATCGCCTGGCCCTCGCGCAGCTTGAACTGCGCGATGGACTTGCGGGCCTTCGTGACGACCGGCTTCTGGCCGGTGATCTTGGTGAGGTCGTCGACCGCACCGTCGATCACCTTGGAGTCGCGAGCTGCCTCGCCGACACCGGTGTTCACGACGACCTTGACGATCCCGGGGATCTGCATGACGTTGGCGTAGCCGAACTCGTCCTGCAGGGCCTTCTTGATCTCGTCCTGGTACTTCTGCTTCAGGCGGGGCTGGATCTTGCCAGCCGCCGCGGCAGTGGTGCTGCTCATGTTCAGAGGTCCTTGCCGCTCTTCTTCGCGTAGCGCACGCGGACGGTGCGCTTCACGCCATCCTTCGTCTGCTCCTCGACACGGTGACCGACCTTGGTCGGCTTCTTGGTCGAGGGGTCGACGAGGGCGACGTTCGAGATGTGGATCGGGGCTTCCATCGTTTCGATGCCGCCCGTCTTG
>NZ_MEEL01000063.1:0-8985 GCF_001724435.1 Microbacterium sp. SCN 69-37 | reverse complement strand
TCCCTCACAGATAGGCCCGAGAAGTGTTACCACCAAACAACCCCGAAGCGTCACCGATCTCTTGATGCCGATCCGTCACCGATGTCCTGAGACATGACAACACTGTGAATGGAAACAAGGCCCGACAGAGCGCTTCATCCGGCGTCCCCGAACGCCGAATTGGCGCGTTTCGTGTGGCTTCACGCTCGACGAGATATTCAGCAATCTGCTCCCCACAGTCGGGTCGGCAACACGTAGCGCGTCTGCGGGCCGGCCTGCAGCGCGACGAGCGGCATCTGGGCGTTGAGGCGAGCCGCGACGGCATCCAGATCGTCGTCGAAGAGGTCGGCGTAGGTGTCGAGCGTCATCGCCGCCGACGCGTGCCCGAGCACCCGCTGCACGGCCTTCCCGTTGGCGCCCGAGCTGATCCCGACGCGGCGTTGTGGCGGAGGTCGTGCGGTGTGAGCCGCGGGATCGACGGGTCGACCATCTGTGCGCGCTGTACCGCGTTCGCGAACCAGCCTTGGCTGCCGGAGTTGCGCACGTGGTGGACGCCGTCGCCGAAAAGGAGACCTTCAGGTCCCTTGCCGGCGCACGCCTGCTGGATCATCGGGTCGAGGCGCTCGGGGTAGGGGACCGAGCGCGCCTTGTGCGTCTTTGGTGTGCCGACTTGGAGCTCATAGCCGACCATGACCGAGTTCTCTTCGATGGCCAAACATCGACGCAGTCGGTTCACGCTGCGCACGCAGAGCGCGGTCGCCGCGCCCCAGCGCAGGCCGGTGTAGGCGAGCGTCAGCACCATGGTCGGATGCCCCGAGCATGCGGCCAGCGTCCCGACCTGGTCGTGGCAGAGGTAGACGCGTCGCTTGCCCGGGCCTTTCCGAGGGAGGTTGCGGATGTTGTGGGCCGGCTTGCTCGCGAGGCGACGATCGTCGATCGCGACATCGAGGATGCCGGCGAGAACGCCGAGCGCACGGTTGACGACCGTACTCGACTTCCGCGTCGCGAAGTCGGACACCCAGTCCTGAACTTCAGAGCGCCGGATCGAATGGATCTCCCGATCTCCCCAAACGGGGGCGACGTGGTTCTTCCACGCACGTTCGAGCGTCATGCACTACGACGGCTTCGACTTGGGCGGCCGCTGGAGCGCCGCGAGCTGCCGGCGAACATCCGAACTGGAACACGGGACGACGTGGGGTCGATGTACTCGCCCTTCGACTTCGACCCCGTGACCATCGAGAGGTGGAGCTTCGCCTCGCGGATCGTCGTGAAGCCGCGATTCTCCGCCTCGGTGTGATCGGGCTTGCGATAGAGCACGCGGTAGCGTCGGCCCTTCGCCGTCTCGTACGGGGTGACGCTGCCCATCTCGACCTCCGAGTGTCGGACACTGGTGCTGTGTCGTCAACGTCGGTGAGACGATACGCCGCCCGATGGCAGCTTTCGACGGCGAATGCCTCTGGTGCGCTGACGCCGCATCGCATCAGGCGGTCTGTCTCACACGATTGCGCGTTGCGAGGAGGTATCGCACGCGACCCGCTGTCGACGCTCCCCAGTAGGATCTACCAATGTAACTGGAGGGTGCTCAATTGAACGATGACCGGCCACTGGTCAAGTCGCGGCAGCGTGTGGCTGACCATGGTGAGGTCTTCACGCCGCGCTGGCTCGTCAACGACATGCTCGATCTCGTCAAGGATGAAACGGAGCGCATCGACTCGCGGTTTCTCGAGCCTGCCTGTGGTTCGGGCAACTTCCTGGTACCGGTGCTTGAGCGCAAGCTCGCCGTCGTTGAGGCGCGCTACGGTAAGAGTGAGTTCGAGCAGCGTCACTATGCGCTATTTGGCCTGATGTGCATCTATGGAATCGAACTGCTGCCCGACAATGCCGTTGAGTGCCGCGAGAATCTCGCGGATACTGTCGTCCGTGTACTGAGACTGTCGAAGGACGACACGCTGGTGCACGCAGCGCGGGCCGTACTAGCGGTGAACATTGTCCAGGGCGACGCGCTCGCAATGACGGATGCCACGGGCGGGCCCATCGTCTTCCCGGAGTGGGGCTATCTCGGTCGGGGAAGATTTCAACGCCGTGACTTCCGCTTCGACGCGCTAACTCAGCGTTCGGCGGCATCTGGCACCCTCTTCGATGCCTTCGAGGAGCACGAGATTTTCACGCCGGTGCGTACTTACCCGGTCATGACCATCGCCGAGATCGCCGCCACGTAGGGGAGCACTGAATGAAGACCGATGTCGTCAAGCCGAGGGATGTGTTCTACAACCCGACGCGACTTACGGTTCCTTTGTTCCAGCGCCCGTACGTCTGGTCACAGCGCGAACAATGGGAGCCGCTCTGGGAGGACATCATCCGGCTGATCGATGTCATCGAGGGGCACAATCAGGAGGCGACCCACTTTCTCGGGGCGATTGTCATCCAGCAGATTCCGACGGGGCTCGGCGGGCTGCCGACGTGGAACGTCATCGACGGTCAGCAGCGTCTGACCACTCTGCAGTTGCTGCTCGACGCTCTGCACGCGCAGCTCGAGAAGCGGGACCTCACCGATCTCGCCGACCAGGTGCTCCGCCTCGTGGAGAATCCGCAAAGCTACCGCAAACGCGACCAGGATCGCTTCAAGCTATGGCCGACGAACCGCGATCGCGACGCGTTCGACGCGGTCATGTCGGCGTCCGCCCCCGTCGATTACGGGCCGCTCCCGACGTCGCGGCTTCGGGATGCGCACCGATTCTTCTCCGAGACGATCGACGCCTGGCTCGGGGAGAACGCAGAGCTACGTGCGACGCTGCTGGTGGGGGCGATCACCGATCGCCTCGAGATCGCGAGTATCCGCCTCGACGCTAACGAAGACGCTCAGGCGATCTTCGAAACGCTGAATGCCCGCGGCACGCCGCTCTCGGCCGCCGACCTCATCAAGAATTTCATCTTCCAGCAGATCGATTCCGCTGTCGCCGAGCGAGACTACCTCGCGAACTGGGCAGACTTCGAAACTCCTTGGTGGGAGACGGAGGTCACCTCGGGTCGCATCAAGAACCCACGGGCTTCGCTGTTTCTCTGGCAGTGGCTGATCGCGCGGACGTTGATGGACTTTCCCATCCGCGAGGTGTTCACGCAGTTCAAGCACTACGTCAACACGGTCGAGAAGGACGTCAGCGTCCTGTTGCCGCAGATCAAGGCAGCAGCCGACCACTACCGTGCGATCATCGAGGGCTCCGAGAACCCCATCGGCCCGCTGACGCGCTCCCAGCTGTTCAGTTACCGAGTCGGAACGCTCGACTCGGAGATCAGCCGACCGCTGCTGATCTGGCTGGACGAGCCGGAGCAAGCGGGCGTGACGGATGACGATCGCGCTCGCATCCTCGATCTGCTCGAGAGCTGGTTCGTGCGCCGTGCGCTTGTGAAGGCGCCGTCGCAAGGCTCCAACCGGTTCCTCGTCGACCTGATGCAGCACCTCAGCCGCCAGCTGAAGGACCGCCTCCCGGAAGCGGTCGAGCAGTTCCTCGTCGCCAGCCACACGGCGGTCGGATACTGGCCCGGCGACGCTGAGGTGCACACGGCACTCATCGATGCCAACGTGTACGGAAACTACCGCCGCAACCGCCTGCGGATGGTGCTCGAGGCTCTAGAAGACGCCAAACGCGGGTACCCGGGCGTCAACCCGCTCGCGATGGGGCCGATCGTGCGCGACAAGGCGACGATCGAACACCTCATGCCTCAGAAGTGGCGCGCGCACTGGGACGACGATCTCGACGAGGAACATCAGCTCGAGCGGGATCGCAGGATCCAGCAGCTCGGCAACCTCACCATTGTCACGCAGGCGCTCAATAGCAAGATCTCCAACGGTGCGTGGGGTCAGAAGCGCGCACATTTCGTGGCATCTGACGACGTTCTCATCACAAAGGAGGCGTTCGCGCTCGCGGACGATGCGGGGTGGAGCGAAGACGCGATCATCGCGCGTACCGGACGGATGATCAGTCAGATCTGTGCGATCTGGCCCGCGCCGGCAGGGCACGTGGGCCTCGAGGCGGCGCCGCCCACGCCTGTGACCCGCGCCAGCGTCGACATCGCCCAGCTCATCGCTGCGGGCTGGATGGAGGCCGGCACAGAACTCGTCCCGCGCCTGCAGGCGCGGAACGGCGCGCGGGCTGTCGTGTCTCAGGATGGGCGACTCTACATCGACGGTGTGGCCTACGACTCGCCTAGCGCAGCCGCCTTCGCTGTCTATACCGGGAAGGGCGGGGTCAACGGGTGGTGGTTCTGGGGTCTCGATGGCTCCGACCGGCGCCTCACGGATGTCCGCAGCGACTATCTCGATAGTCTCGGCGCGGATGCCGAGGCCGACGATGACGATGCGGCAACCGCCGAGGATGTGCTGACGTGACTGACATCACGCTCTCGCCCCGAGCCGCGTTCACGCTGCGCAGCCACAACCCCGATGTGCTCACATGCATCGCCAACTTGTCGAACGACGAGGTGTTCACCCCGCCCGAGCTCGCGAACCAGATGCTCGACACCGTCGCGGATGCCTGGGCCGCCGACAGCGGGGGAGCATCCATCTGGGAGAACCCGAACGTCACCTTCCTCGACCCTTTCACGAAGTCAGGGGTGTTCCTACGCGAGATCACGAGCCGGCTCACGGATGGGTTGGCCGCACAGATACCCGACCTTCAGGAGCGCGTCGACCACATCCTGACGAAGCAGGTGTACGGCATCGGCATCACGCAGCTGACAGCGCTGCTCGCACGGCGGAGCGTCTACTGCTCGAAGGATGCCACCGGGAAGCACTCCGTCGCGAAGACCTTCGATCGCGACTGGGGCAACATCTGGTTCGAGCGCACCGAGCACACCTGGGCGGGGGACAAGTGCGCGTACTGCGGGGCGGCGATAGGCGCGTGGGGGCGAGGCGACGAACTCGAGACCCACGCCTACGCTTTCATACACACCCTCGATATAAAGAAGCGCCTCGCGCAAATGTTTGGAGTCGAAGTGCAATTCGACGTGATTGTCGGCAACCCTCCGTATCAGCTGAACACGGATCAGGCCGACACCAAGATCACTGGGACCATCCCGCTTTATCACCTGTTCATCGACCAGGCGAAGCGCATGGAGCCGCGTCTGCTTAGCATGATCGTTCCAGCGCGCTGGATAGCGGGTGGCCGAGGACTGGATGAGTTCAGGGGCAGGATGTTAGCGGACCGCAGGATCCGCGACTTCGTGGACTTTCCTGTGGCGTCGGAGGTGTTTGGCACTGGCGTCGAGATCGGTGGCGGCGTTTGCTACTTCGTCTGGGACTCCTCGTACGATGGGCCAGCCGAGGTGGTGACCGTTCGTAGCGGAGAGCACTCTCAACCCTCGCGTCGCGATTTGGGCAGGCACGATGTTTTCATCCGGGACAGCGAGGGGGCGCAGATCGTCGACGAGGTTGCGGCGCTTGGAGAGCCTTCGGTCGCCGCTATCGCGAGTGGTCAAAAGCCGTTCGGAGTTTCAACAAATTTCGCGAACGTTAAGCCCGAGCGGGAGCCCGGTGACCTCGTTCTGCATTATGTCCGTCCAGGGCGGCGCCTTGCCGGACACATTGCTGGATCCGAAGTGATTCGCGGCTCGGCCCTGATTGATGCATGGAAGGTGTTTGTGCCGGAGGCATCCGATGGTCGAGGTACGGTCGGCTTCCGCCCTGCGGTCATTCTTGGGAAGCCAATCGTGGCGGGTCCGGGAGAGGTTTGCACTAACACCTATTTGGCCATCGGCCCGTTCGACTCCGAGGCCTCGGCTCGATCATTCGTGTCGTACTACACGACCAAGTTCTTCCGCTTCCTCGTATCTCTGCGAAAGATCACTCAACACGCGTCGAACTTCACGTACACCTGGGTGCCGCAGCAGTCCTGGGACCAGCGCTGGACTGACGAAGAGTTGTATCGCAAGTACGGACTCGACGAAGGGCAGATCGAGTACATCGAGTCGCAGATCAAGCCGATGACTCTGGACGACGAGGCGGCCGATGTCGAAGACTGAGGCCGATCTCCTCCCGCCGAAGCCCGAGTCGCGGCTGCGGATCTACGCGTACTCGATCGACGATGAGGCGCACAGTGGGCTGCTGAAGGTCGGGCAGACGACGCAGTCTGTCAAGAAGCGGGTCGCGCAGCAGACGAAGACCGCCGCGATCACGAACTACCAGATCGTCATCGATGAGCCGGCCGACAGGCCCGACGGGTCCTTCATCACCGACCACGATGTGCGTCGGCGGCTCAAGCAGAAGAAGTTCGCGAACCCGACTCTGGAATGGATGCGCTGCACCGCCGAGGATGTCCGCACGGCGATCGCCGAGCTGCGTGTCGGCAAGACGTTCGAGGGTACGCACCACGCGACGTTCTCGATGCGTGAGGAACAGGCATCCGCCGTCGAACGCACCCTGCAGTACTTCGCGAGCCGGTGGGCTGATGACGCCGACGCGGTTCCGGAGTTCCTCTGGAACGCGAAGATGCGGTTCGGCAAGACGTTTACGAGCTACCAGCTCGCCAAGCGGATGGGCGCAAATCGCGTGCTTGTCATGACCTTCAAACCTGCCGTCGAAGATGCGTGGGACACCGACCTGAGGACGCACGTCGACTTCGGGGGGTGGCAATACCGCTCGAGCAAGACGGGCGGCGACCCGGCATCCGTCGATCCCGATCGTCCGCTCGTGTTCTTCGGGTCGTTTCAAGACCTCATGGGGCGCGACAAGGCCGGCAACTTCAAGGCGAAGCACGCGTGGCTGACCGAACTGACGTGGGACCTCGTCGTCTTCGACGAGTACCACTTCGGCGCGTGGCGCGACTCGGCCAAAGAGCTGTTCGAAGGCGAGGACGACAAGGCCAAGAAGAAGGCCACCGAAGACGAGTTCAGCGCCGACCTCGAGACTTTCGCCGAGAACCTCGAAGAGGCCGGGCTCGAGGAGGATGCGTTCGTTCCCATCAAGGCCCGCTCGTATCTGTACCTCTCCGGCACGCCCTTCAAGGTGCTGAAGGAGGGGCGGTTCATCGAGGAGCAGATCTTCAACTGGACCTACACCGACGAGCAGCGTGCGAAGGGACTCTTCGCCGAAGAGCACGCCGACGACCCCAACCCCTACGCCTCGCTGCCCGAGATGCGCCTCCTCACGTACCAGATGCCCGAGGAGCTCGTCGCGATCGCGAGCCAGGGCGAGTTCGACGAGTTCGACCTGAACGCCTTCTTCGAGGCGACTGGCACCGGCGCTGACGCAGAGTTCGTGCACAAGCACGACGTGCAGAAGTGGCTCGAGATCATCCGCGGCAACTATGCGCCGACGCAGGTCGACTTTCTGAAGGCCGGGACGCGGCCGCCGTTCCCGTACTCCGACGTGCGGCTGCTGCCCTACCTGCAGCACTCCGTCTGGATGCTGCCGCGCACCGCGTCATGCGCCGCCATGGCCAACCTGCTCGCCGAACCGCAGAACGCGTTCTGGCGCGACTACCGGGTCGTGAACGTTTCGGCGCCCGGGGTCGGCGTCGGCCTCGACGCGCTTCCGCCCGTACGCGAGGCGATCGGCAGCGGCTTCGACACGAAGACCATCACCTTGACGGTCGGCAAGCTCACGACCGGGGTGACGGTTCCGCAGTGGTCGGCGATTCTGATGCTGCGCAACCTGCAGGCGCCAGAGACATACTTCCAGGCGGCGTTCCGCGTGCAGTCGCCGTGGACGATCCGCAACCCGGACGGCGATGACCCGTCGCGCGAGGTGATCCTGAAGCCCGTCTGCTACGTGTTCGACTTCGCGCCCACCCGGGCCCTCCGGCAGATGAGCGAGTACGGCATCGGGCTCGCGCCCGAGGAGCGCAATCCTGAGAAGGCCGTCGAAGAGCTCGTGAAGTTCCTGCCGGTGCTCGCCTATGACGGGTCGAACATGACGCAGGTGGATGCCGGCGGCATCCTCGACATCGCTATGGCCGGGACCTCGGCGACGCTCCTTGCCCGCAAGTGGGAGTCGGCGATTCTCGTCAACGTCGACAACACGACGCTGCGCCGCATCATGGGTAACCAGGCTGCGATGGATGCCGTGATGAACATCGAGGGTTTTCGCGCGCTCGGCTTGAACGTGTTCGAGACGGTCGTCAACAAGAGCGAGTCGGTGTCGAAGACCAAGAAGCAGAAGGGCGACGACCTGACCCCGTCGGAGAAGAAGGAGCTGAGCGCGGAGGAGAAGGAGTACAGGTCGAAGCGCAAGCAGATCCAAGAAAAGCTGATCAAGTTTGCGACGCGGATCCCGGCCTTCATGTATCTCACCGACTACCGCGAGAACACGCTCTACGACGTAATCACCAAGATCGAGCCCGATCTGTTCAAGTCGGTTACGGGTCTCACGGTCGAGGAGTTCCACCTGCTGGTGTCGCTCGGCGTCTTCAACGCCGGCCATATGAACCAGGCCGTCTTCGCCTTTCGTCGTTACGAGGATGCCTCGCTGTCGTACACCGGGATCGAGTCGCACAAGGGTCTACGTAGCTACGGACTCTACGACACCGTCGTCGCTGTGGAAGCTGTCTAGAGTGTCCATCGAATGCGGATATCGCATCTAGCGATGGTCGAGCATCACTCAAGCGGCGATCGATCCGAGATACGAAGCAGCTTCAGCAAGAGCACGAGCCGTAGGCAGTTGGAGTGCTCGCTGTACCGGGATGGATCAACGCCGCGCAGGAGTCGAATGGCTGGGGTTAGTCGCGTGGGCTGTGCCATACGTGTCGATAGATCGACTCGGTGTTCGCATGGGCAAGGAACTTGCCAAGGCGGGCCTCGTTATCGACCGGCGGTCGCCGATTCACAGCCCATACCTTTACCAGCAGTGGCTCAAGCGGAATGGGCGCACGGCCGCGAAAGTCATCGCGGCGCTCGATGAGGCGGCAATGACGGCGGGCTCTTCGGACATTCGGTGGGGGTGAGGCTCGCCGGGTGAGGTTCGGCGGGTAGGGGTCGAGGTCCCCGAGGATCAGTAGCGCCAACTGCTGCTCC
>NZ_MEEL01000062.1:0-13217 GCF_001724435.1 Microbacterium sp. SCN 69-37 | reverse complement strand
CGGGTCGACGTCGGCGGTGAAGTCGAAGGGCAGCTCCTCCCCCGCGTTCTCGGCCCACCAGGTCGTGGACTCCTGCGGGTCGACGTCGACCACGAGGACGCGGTTACCGCGCGTCAGGCAGGCCGCGACGTTCATGACGGTGGTCGTCTTGCCGACCCCGCCCTTCTGCCCGACGATCGCGATGACCTTCATCCGTCCCTCCCGTTCCTCATAAGCGCCGATGTGGTGGTGACGCTGCGACGACGTGGCGCATTAGCCACGCTCGACAGTAAGCACATGTGCAGATTCATGGCGGCAGTCTAGCGATCTACCCCCGACATACCCGCGCAAGACTGGCGCAACAGGAGTGCAATACCGCGGGGCGTATGCGAGTAGCTAAGGCGGCAGAAGGGCGCTAGACCCCCGCCATAGTTGCAACTGAGCATGCGCGCTACTGCCGGGGGTATGGCAAAGCTATTGCGCTACGCAAGTGGCGACACGGCGGCGATACGGCGCCAGTCGGGCGCAATACGTGGCGCAATACTGGTGCATCACACGCAGCATATATTGCCGCTGTATTGCGCTTGATGTTGCGCCGATGGGGCAAGGTAGGAGCGCGGATGGGGCGCGATGCTTGCGACTGTCGACCGCTGGTCATCCGGGATCTATTGCGCCCAGGTTGAGCAACCGGTCGTGCGTCGGTGTTGCGCCGATGAGCCTATAGACCTTGGTGGCGATGTTGCGGCCGATCGGTGGGGGAGCGGAGCACGTCAGGCGGGAGGGGGTTCGGTCCCGGCGGGCGAGGGGCTTCCATCGACCCGAATAGGTGTCGATGGGAGGGGACGCAGGAGCCGATCACGTCCTGCGCGGCCGTCAGAGCGATTCTGAGCGCCGAACGGGTTCGTGCGCGTGTGTCAGGGCGCCAGCAGGCGTGACAAAGCCCCTGGGGGCCATCCAGGGGCTTTGTCGGATCGGGGGGTCGAGCTCAGCTGCGGCGGGGGGCGTAGGAGACTCGCTCCTGCACGTCACCGCACACCGCGGTCATGAGCTTCGTGCGGACGCGGTGCACCCGGCGGTTGAGCGTGTCGCGGCTGATGCCGAGCTCGTCTGCTGCCTGCTGGCGCTCCTCGCCGGGGTTGCCCTCGGCGAGTTCGATCCGGGCGAGCAGGCGGACCTCGTCTGCCGTGAGGATGCCGTTGTCGATGGCCCAGGTGAACAGGGTGACGAGGTCGCGCAAGGGGTCGTCGATCTCGGTGTCGGCGTCGGCGTTCACGAGGTGCTCCAGGGTCTCGTCGTCGACTGCGAGCTCGACGTCGGCGGAGGCGCCGAAGCCTCGCTCGAGGAGCTTGATGCACTCGAGTCGGATGTTGCCGGCGACCGAGCTCGTGCGGTGCAGCGGGTAGGTGCGAATGACCTCCCACAGCGCGCCGATCGTGGTCGCGGTGGCGTCGGTGGGGGAGTTGCGCCAGATGGCGCGAACGCTGCTGCAGGTGCGTGCGAGACGGAACGCCAGGGGCAGGAAGGACTTGAGGATCACCTTGCCGGCGACGACGTCGCCGCCGTGCTCGAGCTCGAGCAGACGGCTGAGGATCTGGTCGCGGTCCTCGGCCAGCTGGGGCCGGCGGATGAGCTCGATCGCCTCGTCGCCGGTGAGCTCGCCGAGGACGCCGTAGTCGTGGCGCAAGGTCGCGAGCGTGCTGTTCCACTCATTCAGTAGTGCCCGCTCGAGGGTGGTGGCTGCGTTGTAGACGTGCATGGAAATGGCCCTTCGTCGCTACGTCGATTGACGGCGGCCACGTTCCTCAGCACCCCAGGGTCAACGTCTGGATAAGGGCGGGAGCGATCTGCGCACGCACTCGCGCGGTGGCAGTCGCGACTCTGGATCAGACCTAGAAAAAGCCCGGTCACAGGGATGAAAAGTGCGTGGCTAGAAGGGCGCAATATTCCTGCAAGAAATCTCGTCGTCCGGTGTCCGCGAAGCGGCGGAAGGGGGGCCTATATGACGTAGAGCCCCCGGTGCGGGGGAGTGAAGACGACGACGAGAAGGGAACGTGGCCGTGGCGGATGACAACCTCAGCGACCCGACCTGGGACAGCTTCAAGCCCGATGCCGCGCGCGCCATCCGTGCGACTCAGGGATTCGAGGATGCGGTAGCTCGGACCCTGGATCGCCCGTTCGACACGGGCACCTACGGGGGTGTCGAAGCGGCCCTCGCGGAACTGCGCGCAGCCGCGCCGGCAGCGATGCGGGTGGCCGGCATTCAGCTCAGCGGGGGTGCGTGATGGGCCTGCGCAAGCCGAAGGAAGCGAAGCCGTCCAAGGGGTCGAAGACGACGCCGGCGAAGGGCAGCGAGTGGACGGCCGGACGTGGGTTCGGTCAGAAGGCCGTCACCGGTGCGCTGATCGTCGCGGTCGCGTGCGGGCCGCTCGCGTTGGTCAACGCGACCATCAACGGGCAGCCTCGCCAAGCGGTCGCGCAGGTCGCCGTCGACGCCCCGCTGACCGCCCAGGAGCAGTCGGCGGGGGAGTACGGGGCGGCGTTCGTCGCGGCATGGCTGGGCGCTTCGCGCGAGGACGAAGGCACTCTCGCCGCGTACATCAACCCGGCCGCGGTCGGGCAGCTGTCGGCCACCGCATGGAAGTACCGCGACCTCGCCGTGGTGTCGGTGGAGAAGACGGACGAGTCGGACCTGATGAGCGTGGTCGTCGCCGCGAACGTCGAGGAGTTCGACATGGAAAGCGAGAGCGGCGCCACCGTCTGGCCGCGCCGCTACTTCGCCGTCACCGTTCGCGTCACCGACGTCGGTCTGTCGGTGGTGGGTCTGCCCGCCCCGATCGCTGCGCCGGCGAAGGAAGAGAGCGCCGTGCGTCTGGCGTATGGGCAGACGGTGCTGCAGACCTCGAGCGCCCGGCAGACGGTCGAAGCGTTCCTCTCCGCCTACCTGGCCGGCTCCGGGGAGATCAGTCGCTACGTCTCGCCCGGTTCGGAGATCTCCGCGATCACCCCCGCGCCGTACATGACCATCACGGTCACCGACGTCAAGAGCGACGTCGAGCCCAGTGACACCCCCAGCACGGGATCGGTGGTGCACGTCCTCGCGACAGCTGAGGTTTCGAGCGCCAGCGACCAGCGGCTGACCACGACCTACGCCCTCACGCTCACCGCGCGCGACGGGCGTTGGGAGACGACGTCCGTCGATCTCGCCCCACTGGAAAGCGCCGCGCCCGGCGCCGACCCCACACCCAACCCGTCTCGATAGCCCGGGACGCACCGAAAGGACAGCACTGCAATGGCACTCTCCGAATACCTCAACAACCTCTTCTCGACGTGGACCGGCGTCGTGCAGGCGTTCGCGCTGCTCGCCTCGATCGTCCTGGTCATCGTCGTGGCGATCGTCACCCGCCTGGCCTGGGGCAAGCTCCTGGTCACGTCGCTGGTGGCCGGCTTCGTCATCTGGGCGGTGACGATGAACGGTCTCGGCTGGTTCTCGCAGACCATCAACAACGAGACCAACGCCGCCCCCGCCGCCATCACCGACGTCGTCGGTCACGACCTGGCTGCCTGACTCGTGGCCAAAGAGGAGATCGCCCGCTTCTACACGCGGTCGCGCCGATTCCCGAAGATGATCGGTCGGATGACCGACGGGTCTCGCATCCCGGGTGGGCCGTACACGCTCACCCAGGTCGGCTTCGGCGGTGTGGCTCTCATGGGGCTGCTCGCGACGCGAACGCTGTGGAGCACCGGAGCGACTCTCCTCGATCTGGCTATCACGGTCGGTGTCGCCTGGGGCGTGACCTGGCTCGTCGGACTCATCCCGATGACTCGCCGCAACCTCGTCCTCGCCTTCGTCGGTGCGGTCGCGGCGATGTTCAAGCCGCACGGGGGGAGGTATCAGGCCCGCCCGATCCGCCTTGCGCGTCCGCACCAGGCGATCGGCTCGACCCGGATGCCGCCCCCCGTGGCGGACCCACAGGACGCCGAGCTCGAGGACGCTGCCCCCGAGCAGCCCCCGGCACTGCCCGAGCGCCGTCCCGAGCGCCCTGCCCCCGCGCCTGCTGCCAAGCCGCGCGCCGCCGTCAGCGCCGTCGAGCGTCTGCTGCAGCAGTCCAAGAACACGAACTAGGAGCACGTCTCATGCGCATTCCCGCAGCCTCTTTCGCCGGTCACCTGATGTGGACCCGTACCGGCACGATCTGGGCCACCTGGCGCCTGCAGGGCCTTCCGCACGGGTACGGCACCGACGAGCTCCGCCAGCTGGTGCTCGGCCAGCACCAGGCCCTTTTCCAGTCCCTCCGCGGAGAGGCGCTGCTGATCGGTCTGTGCGCGACGAGCGACCCCGTCGACATCGTCGACAAGATGCTCGCCGGCGTCGACATCCGCCAGCACCCCGAATGGGCCGAGGAATGCGCCCTCACCCTCGACTCCCTCGAGGAGATCGCACTGGGCGAGCGCGCCTACTGGCTCTCCATCCCCCTGTCCGCCGGCAACTGGCGCACCCGCTCGCAGGCGGCCTGGCGCGCCGGCCTCGAGCAGTTCCGCGAGCAGCTGGCGCTTCCTCGCACCACACCCGCCGACTCGGAGATCGCCGCGGCCATGGCCGCCGCGCAGGAGATCGAGAACCGCATCCCCGCCGACTTCTACGCGCGCCCCGCCACCGTCGCCGAATACGTCTGGATGGCGCTGCACTCCCAGCACCGCGGACTGGACATCGACGGCTCCGTCCCCGAGACCGGCGACGTCGGCATCGCGGAAGTGCCCGCCACTCAGCTGCCCACCGCCATGCCGAACCCGTGGCTCGACGAGGGCGGCCAGTCCGACCTCTCTCCGGCCGAGCTCAAGCGGTTCCTGCCGTTCAACCGCCGCTACCTCAAGGTGCAGAGCCCGCACGCCGATGCCCCCAGCTACCAGATCATGCAGGCCGTCGTGGGAGGCCCCAAGGGCGGATGGCTGATGCCCGGCGTCGAGTGGATCTCCCGCGTCGAGCAGTACGAGCTCGACGTCGACTGGGCCATCCGGCTCACGGTCACCAGCGCCGACGCCGTCAAGCGCCGCAACAAGCGCGCCGAGGAGCAGCTGCTCGATCAGGTCGACCAGCAGTCCGGCACCCTCGCCATCACCGGCAGCGGGTCAGATCTCGCGCAGGTCGCCGAGACCCTCGCGGCGTACCACGCCTCCCTCAACGCCAGCGACAAAGAGGTCGAGGTCCAAGCGACTGTGATCTACGCGGTCGGCGGTCCCGACCCCGCCACCGCGCAGGCTCGCGCCCGCTACATCGCCGCCGACTACAAGGCCTCCGACTTCCTCCTGGAAGCGCCCCTCGGCGGCCAGGAAGAGCTCTGGTGGGCGATGCAGCCGGGTGTGCCGACCTCGCGCATCGTGCGCGACCTGTCCCAGATCACCACCGGCCGCGAGTTCGCGTCCGGCCTGCCCGTCGTCAGCAGTGCCCTCGGCGATGACCGCGGCATCCGTCTCGGCGACAACATCACCACCGGCCGGCACACCCCGATCCTGGTCGACCTGTTCGGCAACATCCAGGCGGACTCCTCCGGCAGCTTCGGAGTCGTCGCCGAGCTCGGCGCCGGCAAGAGCGTCCTGCTTAAGAGCGTCGCCGGCGACGTGCTCGATCGCGGCGGGCTGATCGTGGCGCTGGACCGCACCGTGGCCCGCGAGTACGCCACGTTCGCCGAGTCGCTGCCGGGAACCTCCACCCGCGTCATCGACATGCTCGAGCCGCAGTGGTCGCTGGACCCGCTGCGGGTGCTCGGCCCGCGCAAGGGCGCCCGCATGGTGCAGTCGCTGTTCTCTCTGATGCTCGGCATCCAGACCATGGACACCCGCGGCGTGCAGCTGTCCGGGCTGCTGGAGGCGGAGTACATGGAGACGCACCGGATCACCAGCCTCGGTGCGCTCATCGAGCACCTGCGGCAGCTGGGGCAGCAGAACGCGGTGGCGGCAGAACTGCTCGGCCTGATCCGTGTCGTGGCCACCAAGGACTTCGGCGCCGTTCTGTTCGACGAGTCCCTGCCCCCGCTGGATCTCAAAGCCGTCGACGCGGTCGTGTTCACCACCCACGGGCTGAGCCTGCCCGACCGCGCCGAGGTCGAGAACGAGCACCTGTTCAAGCAGATGCCCATCGAGAAGATCGTCGGCCGAGCCATGTACGCGATGCTCGCCCAGCTGACTCGCGAGGTCTGCTTCATGGACCGTCACCGGTTCGCGCTGGCGATCTTCGACGAGACCCACCACATCAGCGCCTCCCGCGACGGCCAGGCCGAACTGCAGACGTTCTTCCGTGACGGCCGCAAGCACGCGGCCGCGGCCGCGGTCGGCTCCCACGACCCCCACGACTTCGGCGACGAGGTCACCCGAGGCCTGATCCCCATCCGCTTCGTCATGCGCCAGCGCGACGAGACCCTCGCCAAGCGCGCCGTCGACTGGCTGGGCCTGCCCGTCTCTCCCGAGCTCGTCCGCGAGGTCATGACCGACCTGAGCCCCATCGGCCCCGACCGGAAGGTGCCGCTCGAGCGCCGCGGCGAGGGGATCATGCGCGACGTCCGCGGCCGCTACGGCAAGTTCCGCAAAACGCTGCCCGCCCGCCCCGAGCGCCGTCAGGCGGTGCTGTCCACTCCCTCCGCCCCCGTGGAGATCTCATGATCACGTTCTACGTCGACGCCTTCCGCTCGATGGGCGGATGGGCCTGGCGCGCCCGGGTCTGGGCGCACCGGCACCCTCGGTGGGCGAGAACCCTCGCCACCGTCGCGCTCATCGGGTACTTCACGTTCATCCAGGGCCAGACCGCGCACGCGGTGAGCTTCCTCCCGGACGGCGTCGACTACACCGACAGCCACGGCAACCCGTTCTCCAAGTACGGGGTGATCGACATCAACGCCGGCGACGTGTGGACCCCGGGCACGGTCGTCGTCAACTTCATCGTGCAGCTGCTCTGGTCGATGCAGTACTTCGCGACCGGCGTGATCCTCTGGCTGTTCGACTTCCTCCTCAGCTTCGAGTGGGTCGCCTGGCTGGCCACCCCGTTCAACACCCTCGCGGTGTGGGTGCAGGAGCAGCTGGGCACGGTCAACTGGATTCCCTTCGCGCTGATGATCAGCGCCCTGGTGGGAGGCATCGCGCTCTACGTCGGGCGTGTGTCCGGCGGCCTCTGGGAAATGCTCGTCTCCGCCGTCCTCGCCGTCCTGGCGGTGGGGGTGCTCGCCAACCCGGTCGCCACCCTCACGGCCACCGGCGGCGTTCTGGATAACGCGCAGGAGTTCGGCAGCCAGCTGGCCAACTCGATCGTCGTGGACCCGGACGCCCAGAGCAGCGACGGGACGCTGTCGACCGCGGTCAACGCGACGCTGATGGACATCTTCGTGCGCGTCCCGTACCAGGTGATCTCCTACGCCCAGGTGCTGCCCGACAACTGCCAGGGGATCTTCGACACCTTCATCCAGTCCGGCGAGCCCCAGACGGCGCTGCGAGACTGCGCCCCCGAGGCGGCGAGGTTCGCGCACGACAACCCCGGCGGGATGAACATCCTCAACGCCATGGTCGCCGGCGGCGGCGTCTCCGTCATGTTCGTGTTCGGGATGGTGATCGCGGCGCTGCTGATGGTGTCGGTGGTGTTCTTCCTGGTCGCCGCGGTCAAGTCGATGCTGCTGGTGTACCTGTGCATCCTCCCGGTCAACCGCGAGCCGCTGTGGAAGGCGATCTCGGACACCTACATGGGCGCGATCAGCCTCGCGGTGATGACCGTCGTGATGGCGCTGTACCTCAAGATGACCACCTGGATCATGGGGCAGACCGGGTTCCTCCCGCACCAGCTGCGGATGGTTCTGCTGATCATCTTCCTGATCATCGTCATCGTCCTGGTGTGGCGTGCGCGTCGGGCGACCCTTCGCGCCGGCCGCGGCGTCGCCGGCCAGCTGAACAAGCTCGGCCTCGGCATGAAGCCCGGCCCGAAGGACTCCAACGCCCTGCTGAAGATGAGCGCGATCGCCAGCATGGCCAACACCGCGAAGGATCTGATCAAGCGCCGACCGGCCAAGCCGAGCGCCGCAGCACTGCCGGAGAAGCCCGCAGAGCCTGAGCCCGAGCCCGTGACGCTCACCCAGGTCCGCGACCCCGGCCGCGGCCCCCAGGGCGGCGCAGGAGGCGGCAGAGGCCCCTCCGGCGGCCGCGGACCCTCGCTCGCCCCCGGTGCCGCTCGCAAGGCACTCGGGGCAGCGACCACGGCAACCTCCGTCGCGCAGGGCGCCGCCACCGTCGCGAAGGGAGCGGCCAGTGGCGGCGTCGCCGGCGCGGCCGCGGCCGGTGCCGTGGTCGTCGGCAAGAGCATCGCCCGGAAGACCGCAGCCAAGGCCACATCCGCCGCCACCAACGCCGCCGCACGTCGGGTGGCGCCCCAGGTCGTCGACGCCGGCGAGCTCAAGGTCGTCAAGGTCGCCGAGACCCGCGCCAGCCGCATCGAGGTCGACGCGCAGGGCGTGGCCACCGCGCACCGCAGAGCCGCGACCGGGGTGCAGGACATCTCCTCGCTGCCGCCTCGCCCGACCCAGCGGCCATCCGCCCGCTCGCTCGAGCGGCGTCGCCAGCTTGAGGCCTACCGCCCGCGGGAGCTCACGCGCTGATGACGGACCTGACAGTGGACGAGGAAGAGAGCCGTTCGCCGTGGAAGCGGATCGTCGCGGTCCTCTGCGTCGTCGGCCTGATCTTCGCCATGGTCGCCGGCGGGTTCCTCGCGCTGTTCATGGGCATCATCGCCTCCTCTGCCGGCGCCGTGGGATCGGACGGCTCCGGGTGCGTCCCCACGTCGACGACCGCCTCGGCGTCGTGGGGGGATGCGACGTCGACGCCACCGACCCCGCCGGCGTCGACGAGCTCGAAGCCGCCCGCCTCGTCGACGGGCTGGGGGAGCTCGTCGACGGGTGATGCGGCGCCGGCGGCCGCGGCCGCCCCCCAATCGATCGAGATCCCCTACGGCACCAGCGGCACCGTCACGCTGAACGAGAAGCAGATCGCGATCGCCACCCGCATCATCACGATCGGGCGCGACCTCGGCGTCTCCGACCAGGGCCTCAAGGTCGCGCTGATGACCGCCTTGCAGGAGTCCCGGCTGCGGATGCTCGCCAACTCCTCCGTCCCCGCGTCGCTCGACTACCCGCACGATGGGGTCGGCAGCGACCACGACAGCGTCAACCCGTTCCAGCAGCGCGTGTCGGGGTGGGGAACCGTCGCGGAGCTCATGGATCTCGACTACTCCATCAAGGCGTTCTTCGGCGGCCCCACCGGCCCCAACGGGGGCTCCCCTCGAGGCCTGCTCGACGTCAAGGGCTGGGAGAGCATGGCGCCCGGCGTCGCGGCTCAGACGGTGCAGGTCAGCGCGTTCCCGGACGCCTACGACAAGTGGGAGCCTGCGGCCGAGCAGCTGATCGCCACCCTCGGCGAGGGCATCACCGGCGGCGGCTGCAGCGGCAGCATCGAGGGCGAGATCCAGCTGCCCCTGCGCTCCGACTACAACATGACCAGCGGCTACGGACCCCGCAGCAGCGGCGTCCCCGGGGCCTCCACCTGGCACGCCGCCATCGACCTGCAGCGCTGGCCCAACCCGTGCGGCGACCCCGTCTACGCGATCCTGCCGGGGAAGGTCACCCTCTCGAGCGCCCTGTGGCTGTCGATTGAGCACGCAGACGGGTACGTGGTCTCCTACCTGCACATGTACAAGTCGCAGCGCCCGGTCGACGTCGGCGACACCGTCGACGTCGGCGACACCGTCGAAGCCGGCGAGCAGATCGGCGTCGTGGGCAACGTCCCGCCCTCCGGCGGCTGCCACCTGGATCTGCGGATCAACGTCGCCAACAACACCAACCCCGAGGTCGCAAAGCTGATCCTCTCTCAGAACGACACCCGCCTACCGAGGCCGGCCACGCTCCCCGAGCACCAGAACTTCGTCAACCCGGAGGACTTCTTCGATCTCTGGGGCGTCGATCTCTGCCCGGCCGGTTCCTGCCAGTAGCAGTGCGGCTGAGCCCCGGACGTCTGGATAACCGGCGGGTAGGCTACCGACTACCCGAACACCTGCGGGCTCTGCCCGCCATTTTCCAGACGGTGATGTGTGACCGATCGACACGCCCCCCACGTCGACGATCAGGCAGTATCCGGTCCCGCTGCGCGCACCACAGCAACCGGATACCGATCTGTTTCGTACTACCTCCCGGCAGCGCTGCACGCGCGGCTCAAGGCTGCCTGGTGGGCGACTCGCGACTGCCCGGATGGTGCGCCGACGCTCTCGTCGCTCGTGGAGGGGATCTTCCTCGAGTACGTCACGAGGGCTGAGCTCGAGCACAACGGCGGCCGACCGTTCCCGCCCGCACCCCGGGGCGCGCAGGGGCCGCGAAGCGGCGCCTCGGAAGGTCACCGGCTCGTGGCGTACTACCTCCCCGCGGATCTGCACGCGCGACTCAAGGCCACCTGGTGGGCGCTGCGCGATGCGCGCACACCGGCGCTGTCATCGGTGGTCGAGGCGCTGTTCGTCGACGCGGCCGCGAACCTCGAGCAGCGGCACAATCACGGTACCCCGTTCCCACCGGCGCCCGACTCCGCACGCGGCGTCAGCCGGGCCGCGGCGGTGCGGCAGGGGGAGTGGATGCGGCGCGAGTGGGAGAATCGTCGCGGCGAGAGCTCCGCTCAGGGCTGAGGCGTCGACGCGGTCCCCGTACCCGGCTGACCCGTCGACGCGGCCGGTGAGGTCATGGCGCCCACCGCGCGCTGGAATGCGAAGCGCACCACGCTCCACGCTGCGCCCCAGAACCCTCGAGCGAGCCAGCGACCCAGCGCCAGCATCGCGAAGCCCGAGAAGGTCACCAGGGCAGGCCCCGCTGCTCCGGTCAGCGCCACCGCCACTCCGCTGAGAGCGAGAGAGGCGGAGGTCGAGATCCCGATACCTGTCGGCGTCATGGTGAGAACGGCCACCCATTGCAGAGCGCCCCTGGCATCCCGGTCGCGCGTGATCGCGAAGCCGAGCCCGACGACCACCGCGGCCATGACGCCCACGCCCACCCCTGCGACGAGGGCGATGAGGGCGCGCTGGAACAATTCGGAGGGTTCCGCCGGATCGACTATCTGATCGAGCGAGCCGGCAAGGATGAGCCCTCCCAGCGGCACGAGAACCCACCCGATGACCCACCGGGTCGCGGTGCGTCGATCGGGTGGCAGAAGGGTGCTGGCGGTCGCGGAGCTCACTCGCCATTTCTAACGCAGCTGCTGCACCGGCCCCGCGAGGGAACGTGTGCCGGGGGATGTGCGGCCCGGGTCGCCGCCGAGAGAGCGCAGCTGATGCGGTGATGCTGCGGGGATATTGCGGGCTGGATATTTCTTACGGCGGTGGGGGGTTTGCCCCGCTCCGCTTCCGACTTCGCTTCAGCTATGCGGGGCAAGCCTACCACTGTTGTCAAGCGCCAAGGTGGCGACGATATTGCGCTGATGTGCGGGAAAGTGCTGCGGCACTACGCCCGCAATACCTCTCGCCACATCGAGCGCGGCGGGTTCCCGGGTCGCTCGAAGCTGCCAGATCCAGATCCTCGTGTCCGCGAAGAGGGGTTCGCGGGGCCTATATGACGCAGAGGGCCGCGATCGCCGTGGCCCGGTTCAGGAGGCATCAGATGGCGACTCGAGTTGCTCGCCCGCCGGCACGTCCGTCGTCTGCGCCGGTCGCCCCATTGGGAGTGCTGCCGCGTCGGCAGGTGACGGGGATCTTCCCCGCACTGGTGGTGCTGGCGGCCGCGGTGGTGTTGACCGGAGTGAACATGCAGGCCCGCTTCACCGACGCGATCGCGTGGGTGTGGGTTGCGGCTGTGGTGATCGCGGCCGTGTCGGTCGCGTCCGGCATCCGTACCTACCAGAAGCAGAGCCGGCTCGATCCGGGCATCGAGGCGGTGCTGCCGTCGCTGGGTGCGCAGCGTCCGTCGCGCGATCTGGTCCGGGCGGTGAAGTGGACCCGCGGGTGGGTCGGCGTTCCTCGCAAGGTGACGATCCGGTATGCCTCCCACGTCGACGACCGTGATGTGCGTTTCGTCGATCAGATCGTCACGTCGTTCTCGCGCCGCATCGGCGAGGAGTACCGCGTGCTCAAGCACGTCCCCCGCCGCTGCCTCATCGTGCTCGAGCTCGCGCCGCCGACCACGCCGGTCTCTCGAGAGCAGCAGCGGGCCGAGCAGGTCGCGAAGCTGCTGCTGGGGGAGAGCGCCAAGGTCGAGGTCACCACCGACCCCGAATCCAACGACGTCCGCAAGATGAAGGTCAAGCACGACATGGGGCCGCGGCTGGCGATCCCGGCGCGACGAATGCAGATCGAGAAGGTGATCTCCTCGATGCTGCCGGGGCGTTGGCGGGCGCATTGGGATCTCGAGGGCGATGAGGTCACCTTCGAGATCCGTCCCCCGATGCCCGACATGGTGCTGCACGAGCCGGCGCCGTCGACGAAGCAGCTGACGCACGCCGAGTACAAGGCGTTCAAGATCCCGATCGGCGTCGACGAGGACGGGTCGGTGCAGACATGGCAGCCCTCGGTCTCCCCGCACATGCTCGTCATCGGTGGAACGGGCTCGGGCAAGACGTCGTTCCAGCACACGGTGCTCACCCACCTGGCGCAGGCCCGCTGGCGGGTGTGGGTGCTGGACGGGAAGCGGATCGAGTTCGCGGGGTTCCGCACCTGGCCGAACGTCGAGCTCGTCGCGGCCCGCGTCGAGCACCAGGTGCGGATGCTGCACGCAGCGCACGAGCTCATGGAGCAGCGTTACACCCAACTCGAGGAGGGCACCGCCCGCCTCGAGGACTTCGAGCCGCTCGCACTGATCATCGACGAGTACGCGACGTTCAAGGCTCGCGTGCAGCGTTGGTACAAGACGGTGAAGCCGAAGGGGGCGCCCACTCAGGCGCCGGTGCTCGAGCTCCTGTCGGATCTGGCCCGTCTGGCGCGAAGCGCGAAGATCCACATGCTGCTGGGCATCCAGCGCCCCGACGTCGAGTTCCTCGGCGGTGAAATGCGCGACAACTTCGGAGCCCGACTCTCCCTCGGCCGGCTCTCCCCGCAGGGCGCGATGATGATGTGGGACTCTCCGGCGATCGGCGTCGCGCTGCCTCGCAACAAGCGCGGCCGCGGCGTCACCCTCAGCGCCGAGTCGCTTCCGGTGGAAGTGCAGACCTTCTACACGCCCGACCCGGCCAAGCTCGACAAGTCCGAC
>NZ_MEEL01000061.1:0-10767 GCF_001724435.1 Microbacterium sp. SCN 69-37 | reverse complement strand
GCTGCGCTCGATGTTCTCGAAGATGAGCTTGATCGCGTGCAGGCACAGGCCGTCGGTGTAGTCGTTGGCGTAGACGGAGACGAACGCCTCGGTGGCGTGGGTCAGGGCGTCGAAGCCGGCGTCGGCGACGAGGAAGCCGGGCAGCACCTTGGTGAGCACGGGGTCGATGATCGCCACCGACGGGGTCAGGGCGTAGTCGGCGAGCGGGTACTTCATGCCCGTTTCGTCGTCGGTGATGACGGCGAACGGGGTCATCTCGCTGCCGGTGCCCGACGTGGTCGGAATGCAGACGAGCTTCGCCTTCTTGCCGAGCTCGGGGAACTTGAACGCGCGCTTGCGCACGTCGAAGAATTTCTCGCACATGTCGGAGAACTCCACCTCGGGGTTCTCGTACAGCAGCCACATCACCTTGGACGCGTCCATCGGTGATCCGCCGCCGAGGGCGATGATCGTGTCGGGCTGGAACTGACGCATGAGGTCGGCGCCGGCGCGCACCTCGGAGACCTTCGGCTCCGGCTTGACGGTGTTGATCAGCTGCACCTGCACGCGGTTGTCACGCCGGTTCAGCACATCCATGATCTTGTCGACGTAGCCGAGCTTGGTCATGGTCTCGTCGGTGACGATGGTCACGCGCTCGACGCCGCGCATGTCGGCGAGGTAGCGGACGGCGTTCGGCTCGAAGTAGGTCTTCGCCGGGATCTTGAACCACTGCAGGTTGTTGTTGCGACGCCCGATGCGCTTGACGTTCAAGAGGTTCACCGCCGAGACGTTGTTGGAGACCGAGTTGTGTCCGTAGGAGCCGCAGCCGAGGGTCAGCGACGGCATGAACGCGTTGTAGATGTCACCGATACCGCCGAGGGCCGACGGGCTGTTCTCGATGATGCGGACGGCCTTGACGACCGCGCCGAACTGAGCGATGACGTCCTGGTCGTTGGAGTGGATCGCACCCGAGTGGCCGAGACCGTCGAAGTCGACCATCTGGCGCGCGAGGTCGATGCCCTCCGCCGGCGTCTGGGCGCGCAGCACGGCGAGCACCGGCGCGAGCTTCTCGCGCGTGAGAGGCTCCTGCGGGCCGACGCTGCCGACCTCGGCGAGGATGATCGACGTGTTCTCCGGAACGGTGAAGCCCGCGTGCTCCGCGATCCACTGCGGCGACTGGCCGACGACGGTCGGGTTCAGCTTGGCGCCGGCACAGTTCTCGCTGTCGGCAGTGACGCCGAAGATGAATTCCTCGAGCATCCGCTTCTCGTCCGCGGTGGCCATGTAGGCGTGCAGTCGCGCGAACTCGGCGAGCGCCTCGGCGGCGATCGGCTCGTCGAGGATGACGGCCTGCTCGCTCGCACACACCATGCCCATGTCGAACGACTTCGACAGCACGATGTCGTTGACGGCGCGTCCGACCTTCGCGGTGCGCTCGATGAAGGCGGGCACATTGCCGGCGCCGACGCCGAGGGCGGGCTTGCCACAGGAGTAGGCGGCCCGGACCATCGCGTTGCCACCGGTGGCGAGGATGAGGGCCACGCCCGGGTGGTTCATCAGCTCGCCGGATGCCTCCATCGAGGGCTCCTCGATCCACTGGATGCAGTTTTCGGGGGCGCCGGCGGCGATCGCCGCATCGCGGACGATCTTCGCCGCGGCCACGGAGCACTTCTGGGCGGCGGGGTGGAAACCGAAGACGATGGGGTTGCGGGTCTTCAGCGCGATGAGCGACTTGAAGATGGCGGTCGAGGTCGGGTTGGTGACGGGGGTCAGGGCGCAGATGACGCCGACCGGGTCGGCGATCTCGGTGATGCCGGTGATCTCGTCGTGCGAGATGACGCCGACCGTCTTCTGGTTGATGATCGAGTTCGTCACGTGCTCGCACGCGAACATGTTCTTCACGGCCTTGTCTTCGAACAGGCCGCGGCCGGTCTCTTCGACCGCCATGAGCGCGAGTTCGCCGTGGAAGTGCAGGGCCGCGACGCTCGCCTTGCGGACGATGTGGTCGACCTGTTCCTGCGTGAAGGATGCGTACTCTGCGAGCGCGGCTTGTGCGCCTTCGACCAGAGCATCGATCGAGGTGGACATTGTGGGTTCTCCTACCCGGCGCGGACACGGTGTCCGCGTCATCGCTTTCCGGGTCCGAGGGCTCTCGGGCCTGTCTGAGATCAGTATGACATATGTGGTCTGACCACACAAGCGACGTGGATGCGGCCGCCGCCGAGGGTTTGTCACGCCGATGCGGCGAGCGGACGCGGCGGCATCCGATGAGACTGTCGACATGCGGAAGATCCCCGTGTACTACTACTCCTCCTCGTCGAACCTCACCGGCCGGTTCGCGGAGGCTCTCGCGCGGATCGACGGTCGGCGGGTGCTCAATCTCGCCCGCTCCGACGTGAGGCGCGGCGAGCCGAGCGGCCCCTGGGTCCTGCTCACGCCGTCGTACAAGGCCGGCAACGCCGACGAGGTCACCCTGCCGGCCGGCGTGCGGGCGTTCCTGCGCTCGCCCATGACGCGACGACGAATGGTCGGGATCATCGGATCGGGCAACCGCAACTTCGGCGACTACTATCAGGCCGCCGCGCGGCAGCTGTCACAGACGTCGGGGCGCCCCGTCCTGTTCGAGTTCGAGCTGGCCGGCACCCGCGAGGATGTGGAGCGGTGCGCGGCCATCCTTGCGACGCTGGATGCCGCGCTGGACGAGGTCCGCAACGCAGGTTGAACCAGCCGATCAGGTCGGCGGGCGCCCCGAGCGCGTCACCGACCCGGGCGCGGCGCCCGCTGCCTGCGTTCCCGTCGGCGAGAACGACGCGCGGCCCGACGCGACCGCGGCGGCGGCCGCGAGGGCTCCAATGGTGATGATCGCGCCGAGCACGAGCGCAGCCTGCTCCCCCGCGGCGAGCGCGCCCGTCTCGGCGCCGATCGTCGCTGCGGCGATGGGAACGCCGAGTTGCGCCGCCGCGATGACGGCCCACAGTGGATGCTGGTGCATCAGCGCGCCGACGAGGTGCGCGATCAGTGCACCGACGCCGAGCAGCAGTCCGAGCAGGAGGTACGACGGCGACGCCAGGAGACTGCCCAGCGAGAGCGACGATCCCAGCCACACGAAGTAGAGCGGCGACAGGAACCCCTCCGTCACCGCGAACAGCTGGCGCGCGAGCCGCCGCGGCTCGCCGGCGCTGGCAACAGCCAGGCCCCCGGCGAACCCGGCCAGCAGCACGGAAACGTGCGACACCGTCGCGAGCGCGCCGAGGCTGCAGACGAGGATCAGGCTGACGCGCAACTCGATCGCAAGCTCATGCGCTTTGCTCGTCTCGCGCAGACGCTTCCACCGGTCGCCACGATCCGCCCACCTCAGGGCGAGGGCGAGCAGCGAAGCGACGGCCGCGATCCCGAGCGCACCGACGGCGGCGACCGGTGCGCGCTCGGGATCCATCGCCAGCGGCAACGCGACGATGCAGGCGGTGTCGGCGATCGCGACCTGCGCGATCGTGGGCAGGAGCTGCGCACCGCCCAGGCGCGTCTGCTGCACGGCCGGCAGCACGAGCGCGGCGGAGGAGGAGGCCATCACGACGGCGTAGATGGCAGCGTGGCCCGTGTCGAAGACAGCGGCGAGGGCCCACCCCGCACAGGCCGCAGCGATGCCGACGACGATCGCGTGCAGCGCGCCGCGGCCGAGGGCGGGCCGCAGACGGGCGTCACGCAGAGGCACATGCGTCCCCGCGACGAACATCGTGAGACCGAATCCGAGCGTTGCCAGAAAGCTGAACGTGGCGTCGGTGGTGTCGACCAGATGCAGGCCCGACGCACCGATGATCATGCCGGCGACGAGCTCGCCGATCACGACCGGCACGCGCCATCGCGTGCCCGCTGACAGGAGGGGGCCGAGCAACGCGACCGCGCCGACGAGCGCGAGCGTCTCCAGGGTCATGCGCTCACGCCGCGGCGTCGGGGCCGACGATGCGGCACGGGATCTCGGTGTTCTCGTCGAGATACCAACTCGCGCAAACCCGGTGATAGCCGTCGGCGATCTGTGCGGGAAGACCGCGCGTGAGGTCCCCGTGCACGATAAGCACGGGCGACAACGGCTTTCCCGCACGGACCTTGCGGAGATCGTCGGCGACGTGCGGGTTGTCCGTGGGGAGAATCGGCAGACCCGCCGCACGGAGGATGTCCTTCGCCTTCTTCGTCACCGTCGCCCTTGTCCGCAGAGCGGCGATGAGAGAACCTGCGCGCTCAGGGGCGGCGATCAGGCGGAGATAGTCCTCCGCCGCGGGGAAGTCGTGCTCGTCGGGGTCGTTCTTCCAGATCGGGTCGGCCATGAGGACATTGTGCTCCGCGGCAGCGTCAGAGCCGGGTGCGACGCGTCATGAGTCGTGCGCGCGACGTTTCCCGTCGCGGTGCACGGCGAAGTCGGCGAGCGCCGTCGAAGTCGGCAGATCCACCCACAGCCGGAGGCTTCCCGGTCGGGACCCGACGCCGTTGATGAGAGCGGCGCCTCCGAGGCGGTGCAGGATCGGTGCGACCGAGACGGCGACCTCGTGCGGCAGTGAGCCGACACCTCGCCCGTTGGAGGAGACGGCGACCGAAGCGACGTCGTGCCGGGTCGGAGCGACGTGGCGCATGACGTAGGTGCGCCGCTCATCACCGCGCCGCTCGCGGTCGTTGACCAGGAAATGCGTCTTCTCGAGCGCGACCCGACGCGTCGCGAGCCCCCGCAGATCGGGCAGATCGTCGTGTCGGCTGACACGACCGGTCACGATGTGCAACATCTCTTCCCACCAGGCAGGCATGGCACCGTCCCTTCAGGTCGGTATGCCATCACCGCAGTGGAGCATGTCCCCACCATCTCACAGCGGCCTGTGGGAGTGCTGACCGCGCCTCTCGGGCGCCGGTCCGCACGATCCGGCCCGCCGGGCGGGAAAGGCGCGTAGGGTCGGGACCATGTGGACCGTACTCATCATCCTGCTCGTCGCCTGGGCAGTACTGTCCATCGTCGGCTTCGCCTTCCCGGGCCTGCTGTGGCTCGCCATCATCGGCATCGTGCTGTTCATCGGCACGATCGTCTTCGGCATCATCCGGCAACGTTCGCGCCGGCCCCGAAGCTGACCGAGGCGGCGAGGGCGACGACGGCCGCGGCTCGCTCGCGCTCGCTCTCCGCCGTCTTCTCGTCGCGCCGCGCGGCCGCATCGCGACGCTCGTGCGCGTGGTCACTGATGGCGGCGAGACGTTCGGCGAGCACGCTGCCCAGGCCGTCGCGGAGCTCTTCGAGAGTGGTGTTCGCGATCTCCAGCCGACGGTCGGAGACCGTGAGCTCGACCGTGGGATACCCCTCACGGACGAGGGTCTCCCGCGTCTCATCGCCGAGGATCTCGGCGATCTCCTCACGCTGCGGGCGCCGAGTGAACACCGCCTCGACGGTGTAGCGGGCGGGGGCGTCGGCAGTCATCAGCGCGGACGGCAGAGAGCCGACCAGCACCGATCCGAGGCCGAGGGGGGCGCTGGCGGACGAGGTCGTGGTCGTGCTCGGTGTACTCATGGCCTGACGGTACGCCCCGAAGATGTGCGGCTCACAGCTTCGAGGCGCACGGACCGTCGATCAGGCGTCAGCGCGGGACGGCAGCACCCAGCCCGCTCGCGGGAAGTGGCAGGTGTAGCCGTTCGGATAGCGCAGCAGGTAGTCCTGATGCTCGGGCTCCGCCTCCCAGAACGATCCAAGGGGCTCGATCGTGGTGACGGCGGGAGCCGGCCACAGGCCGGAGGCGTCGACGTCGGCGATGGTGTCACGAGCGACGCGCTCCTGCTCGGGCGTGACGGGGAAGATGGCCGAACGGTAGCTCGTACCGATGTCGTTGCCCTGGCGGTTCAGCGTCGACGGGTCGTGGATCTGGAAGAAGAACGCCAGGATGTCACGGTAGGTGGTCGCGCTCGGGTCGAACACGATCTCGACCGCCTCGGCATGACCGGGGTGATTGCGGTAGGTCGCGTGGTCGTTCTGACCTCCCGTGTACCCCACGCGGGTGCTGATCACTCCGGGCTGGCGACGGATCAGATCCTCCATTCCCCAGAAGCAGCCGCCCGCGAGAATCGCGGTCTCGGTGCCGGCCGGCTGGGTGATCGCTCCGGTGTCGCTGGGTCCGCTGGTCATGCTGCATCCTCCTCGGAAGTGGGGCTGTCGGGGGTGGGGAAAAGGCCGAGATACTCACCGTAACCCTGGTCTGCGAGCTCATCGACGGGCACGAAGCGCAGCGACGCCGAGTTCATGCAGTAGCGCAGTCCGCCCTCGGCGCGCGGGCCGTCGTCGAAGACGTGACCGAGGTGGCTGTCCGCGCCGGAGGAGCGCACCTCGGTGCGCGTCATCCAGAGCGTCCGATCGGTGGTCGTGACCACGGCATCCGGATCGATCGGGCGGGTGAAGCTCGGCCATCCCGTGCCGCTGTCGAACTTGTCGTTCGACGAGAACAACGGCTGCCCCGAAACGACATCAACGTAGATGCCGTCGTCGTGCAGGTTCCAGTACGCGTTTCGGAACGGAGGCTCGGTGCCCTCGTCCTGTGTCACGGCGTACTGCTGGTCGGTGAGGCGGCTGAGCGCCCCGGGCGTCTTGCGGTAGTCCTTCGACATGGTGTCTCCTCTGCGATGCCGCTGGCTGCGGCATCACTCGTTCCAACAGAGGATGCGCCCGATTTGGTCCCGTGAGGCTGGGCGCCGGCTGTGAGTTCTGGCCACCTTGTCTGGCAGGAATACGTCGAGGCTCGACCGGCCCCGGCATCCTCTGTGGGCGCGTCCGTCGCGAGACTGGATCCATGCGCCTCACCGACTTCCACGCACCCGACACCCTGGCTGCGCGCGGAGCGCTCGAACTCGCCCGCCAGTACCAGTCGCCCGCGATCACGGCCCACGCCCTGCGCTCCTGGCTCTGGGCCGAAGCGTTCGCGCGCATCGACGGCATCGCCGAGGTGGACCACGAGCTGCTCTACGTCGCCGCCGTGCTGCACGACATCGGCACCGTCACCGCGTTCGACAGCCACACCGTCTCGTACGAGCACGCCGGGGGTCACGTCGCTGTCGCGCTCGCGGCCGGGGCGGGGTGGCCGGTGGAGCGTCGCGCCCGCGCGCTCGATGTGATCGTGCGGCACAACTGGCCGCGGGTCGATCCGGCGATGGATGCCGAGGGATACCTCTTGGAGGTCGCGACCGGTCTCGATATCTCGGGTGCCCGGCCGGAGGCGCTTCCCGAAGCGTTTCGCCGTGAGGTGCTCGCGGTCTATCCCCGGGGAGCGCTCGCCGCGGAGTTCGGCGCCTGTGTGCTCGACCAGGCGGCACGCAAGCCCGACACCGCGGCACGACGCCTCGTCGACGGCGGCGTCATCGAAAAGCTCGCGGACAATCCGCTGGAACGGCTGTCGTTCTGACCAGCCTTCCGCGCCCGAGCGTGCGGATCGGTCAGCGCGGGACGAGGAGGTCGCGGCCGAAGCGGACCAACACGTCCGACCCGGCATACGAACCGAACAGCGGGATAGGCGCGTATCCCTCGCGCTGGTAGAAGCGGATCGCGTCGGGCTGAGCCGTACCGGTCTCCAGCACGAGACGTCGGCACCGAGGGGACGAGCCTGCTCCTCCAACTTGCGAAGCACCGCGCTGGCGATCCCGGAACCACGGACCGACGGCGCCGCACCCGGTTCGTGATCGTCGGAACCGTAGCGCGCGTCGAGCTCCTGGCGCTGGCCCTGTCTGAGGCGGTCAGCGTCGGAGTCGTCGAACGGGGTGAGCTCGAGAGTCCAGGGCCCGGGCGCTCGCGCATCGGCACGCGCCTGGAGAGCGGCGATGACGCCGATCATGTCGAGCTCTCCCCTGCCGTCGGCGACCGCGCTCTCGTAGAGCTCGCGACTGGCCGTGATCAGCGGGTGGGCGGAGCCGGCCGCGTCTGCCGCCGTCTCGGCGAGCCGCGCGTTCTTGAGCACGTCGGCGATCGCCGCCTGCGCCGCCAGGTCGCCGTCGGTAAGCTTCTGAGCCTTGCCCCACGATACGACCGACGCCATGGGTCCGGCGTCGAGCACGTCGCGCAGAACGTTCGCGTCGATGCCGGCGCGTTCGGCGAAGTGAAAGGCAGCCGACGACGACGAGATGTGACGCTACCCAGATAATTCCTTGCATCGGTTGAGACATTAGCGGGATCGCGTCGGTGTGAAACCGGCTCTTTGTTGCGTTCCCCATTCTGCTTTCCGCCGGGTGACGGCGCGGACGAGGCCGATGGTGCGCCACCACGCGTGGGCGGCGTGGAACCAGACGGGTTCGATGGCGCCGACAGCAAGCAGGTTGAGGACGTCTCGAGTCCTTGAGAACCGGTGGTACGCCGATTCTTCGAGGAGGACGGCGAGAGCGGAGTTGAGGAACCCGAGGCCCGCGGACGCGGCGACGACGAGCCAAAACAGGCTCCACGGGGCGAAGCCGAGCAGGGACGAAAGGAAAACCGTGGCGAACCCGACTCCCGGCGGATTCAACCGGTCAGCGCAATGAGTGCTGTGAGATGAAGCAGACGCTGATCTCGGGAGGCATTCGTTGCAGGGCAAGCATGGTCATCTCAGTCGTGAGCAGAAGCAGCTCGCGCTCCGTCTCCACTCGAAGGGGTGGCGGCTCATCGATATCGCCCGCGAGATCGGCTGCACGGCCCCGATGGTCGGCCGCATGGCGCGGGAAGGGCGTCACCTCGACGGGAAGCCGTTCGGCTGGGAGCCGCGCGAGGGGCATCTGACGGTCTTCGATCGTGAGGAGATCCTGGTTGGTCTCGCGCGCGGTGACACGTTGACCGCGATCGCGCTCGCCCTGGGACGGGCGGTGTCGACGGTCAGCCGCGAGGTCAAGCGCGGCGGCGGGCGGGAGGGGTACTCGGCGTGGCGGGCGCATGAGGACGCGCGAGAGCAGGCCCGCCGACCGAAGCCGTTCAAGCTTGACGGTGGACGGCTGCTCGAGGTTGTCGCGACGCAGCTGGAGCAACTGTGGTCTCCGCAGGAGATCGCCGCCCGCCTACGGTTGGAGCATCCCGACGACCCGGAGATGCACGTGAGTCACGAGACGATCTACCAGTCCCTGTTCGTGCAGGGACGCGGGCAGTTGCGCCGCGAGCTTGCCCGCTGCCTGCGGTCAGGGCGTGCGGCACGGAAGTCGCGGACCGCGACGGACCGGCGAGGCCGGCTGCCAGGGATGGTGATGATCAGCGAGCGCCCCGCGGAGGTCGAAGACCGCGCCGTGCCGGGGCATTGGGAAGGCGACTTGATCCTCGGTGAGAACAGTCGCAGCGCCGTGGGAACCCTCGTTGAACGCAGCACCCGCCTCACACTTCTGCTGCACCTGCCCGACGGGAAGAGCGCCGACAAGGTGGAGGCCGCAATGCGCGAGGCGATCACCGCGTTGCCGGCGTCGCTGGCGCGGACGATCACCTGGGATCAGGGCGCCGAGATGGCCAAGCATTCCGAGTTCACGACAGCGACCGGCATCCCGATCTACTTCTGCGACCCGCACTCCCCGTGGCAGCGCGGAAGCAACGAGAACACCAACGGACTGCTACGCCAGTACCTGCCGAAGAGCACCGATCTGAGCATCGTCACCCGCGCTGAGCTGACCGCGATCCAGGACTCGCTCAACGGACGACCACGCAAAACGCTCGGCTATCTGACACCATCGGAGAAGTTCACAGAACTCGTTGCGACCACCGGTTGAATCCGCCCCCCCGATGAGTGGACCGAGGTATTCGAAGAGGAGGAAGTAGGGCATTGCCAGTGTTCCGACTGCTCCGTACCGGGGATTGCCGAGCATCTTGCGGTGTTTGTGGAGGAGCTCGCCGAGGCCATGGGACCAGCGAGCACGCTGACGGGCGAGAGTGCGCAACGACCCGGGGACCTCCGTCCAGCAGACGGGGGTGGGGACGAAAGCGACTCGTGCATCCTTCTTTTGATCGCGGTAGTGGCGGTGGATGGCGATGACGAGGTCGGCGTCCTCGGCGAGGGTATGCGGGTCGAGCCCACCGACTGCGGAGATGGCGGAGCGGCGGAACAAGCCGAAAGCGCCCGAGATTATGAGGAGACCGTTAACGGCCGACCAGCCAGTCCGTCCGATGAGGAAGGCGCGCAGATACTCGAGGGCTTGGATGCTCTCCAGCCAGGTGCGGGGTGCTTGCACGTCCACGACGGCGCCGTGTTCCACCCGGGCCCCGTTGGAAGGCCGGACAATCCCACCTACTCCGACGAGAGTGGGATCGGCGATGAGGGGCTCGACGACGTACAAGAGGGCGTCCGGCTCCAGCAGCGAATCGGCATCGATCATGCAGATGAGTTCTTGGTCCGCGGCTCGAAGACCGGCATTGATGGCGTCACTTCGACGCCCGGTGCTTTCCTTGCGGATGACGGTGACTTCGCCGTTGCTGGTGGCCCAGATGTCGCCGATGGATCCTGCGTTCGTAGGGGTGGCAGTGAGCCGCGGGAATGCGCGGGTGAGCCCGAGGTGGTCGTGGAGAAGCTGGAAGGTCGCATCGGTGGAGCCGTCGTCGACGATGATGATGCGGACCACGGGGTAGCGAAGGTTGCGGAGGGCGTCGACGGCCGGGATGATGCCGGCTTCTTCGTTGTGCGCAGGGACGATGATGCTCACGCCGGGCGTTTGGGGGCTCTTCGGACATTCGGTGGGGGTCATGGTGTCGCGCGTCAGACTTTGTGGCAGGACCATTGATTGAGTCCTGAGCGGAGAGTTCGACATGGGAAGACCACCAGTGATCCCGGTGGAGAAGAAGAC
>NZ_MEEL01000060.1:0-10881 GCF_001724435.1 Microbacterium sp. SCN 69-37 | reverse complement strand
GGTGCGTCGCGTACTCTTCGATGATCGCCTTCTTGACGTCTGCTTCCAGTGCCATAGGTGATCCCCTTCCTCTTCGTTGCGCGGCGCCCGACGCCTGATACGTGGGCTCTCTTTATCCGCGGCCGATCGAACGGCAACCTCAGGAGTCTACCAGCGCCGAGCCCGTCCCGGAAACTCGGCGCCGCGGCCCGGGCCAATCCTCTTAGGCTCGAGGCGTGCAGTTCTCCGTCCACGTCAAACCCGGCAGCCGCAAGGGCCCCCTCGTCGAGCAGGATGCCGAGGGCCTCACGGTCTTCGTGCGCGAGCGCGCCGTCGACGGCGCAGCCAACGACGCGGTGACGCGCGTACTCGCCGATCACTTCGGCGTGGCGCCGCGCGACGTCACGATCCTCCGCGGACACGCCTCGCGTCACAAGCGCGTCGAGGTGGACGCATGAGCGGCAGCCACCTGATCGATCTGACGCCGTTCCGGCACAGCCCTGCGTTCGCGCGGCTGTGGATCGGCTCGACGGTGTCGGGGCTCGGCGGCCAGCTCACGATCATGGCCGTCATGCTGCACATGTACGCACTGACATCGTCGACGTTCGCCGTCTCGATGATCGCCGTGGCGGGTTTGGTGCCGATGGTGCTCGCGGGCATTTACGGCGGCATGCTCGCCGACGCCTTCGACCGTCGCACGGTGGCTCTGACGGCCGCGACCGTCACCTTCGCCTCCACGCTGCTGCTGGCCGTTCTGGCCTGGACGCAGCAGGAGGCGGTCTGGTCGCTCTATGTCCTCAGCGTCGTCAACGCGGCCGCCAACTCCATCGTGATGGCGAGCCGCTCCTCGATCATCCCACGCCTTCTCCCCCGCGAGCTGCTGCCCTCCGCAGCGGCCCTGCAGGGCGTCACTGTGGGCATCATGGTGATGGCCGGCCCCGCACTGGCGGGGATCCTGGTGGCGACCACCGGATACGCCTGGACCTACTCCATCGACGTCATCCTCATGCTCAGCCTGTTCCTCGGGCTCTGGACACTGCCCGCCATGCGCCCCGAGGGCGAGACGGTGCGCCCGGGACTGGAGTCGCTCAAGGACGGGATCGCGTTCCTGAAACGCGCGCCGAACATCCGCCTGCAGTTCGTGATGGACATCGTCGCGATGACCTTCGGCCAGCCGCTCGCCCTCTTCCCGGCACTCGGTATGGTGCTGCTCGGGGGCGGGCCGGTCACGGCCGGCATCCTCACCGCCGCGATCGCGGCCGGCGCCTTCCTCTCGAGCCTGTTCTCCGGGCGCGTCGGCGGATATCGCTGGCATGGACGAGGCATCGCGCGCGCGGTCGAGGTGTACGGCGCGGCCATCGGCGCCTTCGCTCTCGCGTTGGTGCTCGCCGCGGTCGGCGTCGGCGCCCCGAATGGAGTGGATGCCGACCACGCGAACATCGCGATGATCGTCGCCGCCTGCGTGGCGCTGGCCGTCGGCGGCGCCGCCGACAACGTGAGCGCGATCTACCGCTCCACCATGCTGCAGGCTGCGGTGCCGGATGCCGTGCGGGGACGGCTGCAGGGAATCTTCATCGTCGTCGTGGCCAGCGGCCCCCGCATCGGAGCCCTCTACGCGGGGACGCTCGCCACGATCACCACGCTCTGGTTCCCACCGTTGATGGGCGGCATCCTGATCATCGCGATCGTCGCGACCCTCGCGCGCCTGTACCCGGGGTTCCGCAGCTACGACGCCGAGAACCCCGTCCCCTGACGCTCGATCCCTGACGCTCGATGCCGCGACCGATTCCTGCCAGGCTTCGGCGGGTTTCGGACGTGGCATACCACGGGCGCCGACGGCGTCCGTGGCCGCCGCTAGAGTCGGCGCGTGACCCGCTCGCCCGCTCCCACCCCGGTTCGCCCGGGGCCGTCCTCGGCGGCGATCGCCGTCCAGTTCGTCCTGATGGGGATCATCTGGGGATCGAGCTTCCTGTTCATGAAGGTCGCCCTCGGCGGCATCTCTCCCGCGCAGGTCGCGTGGGGGCGTCTCGTGCTGGGCGCGGCCACGCTCGGGGTCTTCGTCCTCATCCGTCGCGACCGACTGCCCGGTCTGGGCCGCGAGGACGCGCGGGTGTGGGGCCATATGACGGTGCTCGCGGTGAGCTTCTGCGTCGTGCCGTTCCTGCTGTTCTCGTGGGCCGAGCAGCACGTGTCGTCGGGCCTCGGAAGCATCTACAACGCGACGACGCCGATCATGACCGCGATCATGGCGGCGCTCGTGTTCCGCGTGGAGCGTCTGAAGCCGGTGCAGATCGCGGGCATCGCCCTCGGCATCGGCGGGGTGGTGGTGATCATCGCACCGTGGACCGGCCTCGACCTCACGCAGAGCCTGCTCGCTCAGCTCGCCCTTCTCGGCGCGACCGCGTGCTACGGCTTCAGCCTCGCGTACATGCGCCGCTTCCTCGCGAACTCGGGCATGAGCCCTCTCGCCTTCTCGTTCGTGAACATCGGGATCGCCGCGGTGATCATGACGGTCGTGGCGCCGGCAGTGGCCCTCACGCCCGTACGGCTGGACCCGTGGATCGTGGTGAGCATGGTGCTGCTGGGCTGCCTCGGCACGGGCGTGGCCTACATCTGGAACCAGAACACGCTGCGGGCCTGGGGGCCCACGGCCGCGTCGACCGTGACGTATATCACGCCGGTCGTGGGCGTGGCGCTGGGCTTTCTCGTCCTCGGTGAACGCATCGGCTGGCACGAGCCGGTCGGCGCCGGGATCGTCTTCCTCGGCATCCTCCTCGCGCAGAACCGACTCCGAATGCCGCAACGGCGGCCGTCCCGCTGGAACGGGAACGACCGCCGTCGGACGGAGGGACTCAGGCCTGGAGCGAACCCTGCAGGTCGAGCGTGATCGTGACGTCCTTGCCGACGAGCACGCCGCCGGTCTCGAGGGCCGCGTTCCACGTCAGACCGAAGTCCTCGCGGTTGATGACACCCGTGGCGGTCGCACCGGCCTTGTAGTTGCCGTAGGGGTCGGTGCCGAAGCCGCCGAACTCGAGCTCGAAGGTCACCGGCTTCGTGACACCGTGCATCGTGAGGTCGCCGTCGACGAGGAAGTCGCCGTCCTGGTAGCGGACACCGGTGGAGACGAACTCGATGGTCGGGAACTGCGCGACGTCGAAGAAGTCGGCGCTGCGCAGGTGGTTGTCGCGGTTCTCGTCGTTGGTGTTGATCGAGGCGACGTCGACGGTCGCGCTGACCTTCGCATCGAGCGGGTTCTCCGGCGCCTCGATCGTGGCGCTCTTGAGACCGAAGACGCCGCGCACCTTCGAGATCATCATGTGGCGGAGGCTGAAGGTGACCTCGCTGTGCGCCGGGTCGAGCACCCAGGTGCCGGCCTTGTAGCCCGGGATCTCGGGAACGGTGGTGGTGGTCTCGGTCATGTCTGCCATCCTTCGTCGGGGAAACGGTCTGCGGCTACTCAACACGCGGAATCCGTATGTATTCCCACACATGGAAAAACTCTCGAGGAACACCTCCTGGAGAAAACGAGAAGGGGGTGGATGCCGCGGCATCCACCCCCTTCTCACGGAGATGTCGGATCAGCCGACCTTGAGCAGGTCGATGATGAAGATGAGGGTCTTGCCGCCGAGGAAGTGACCGCCGGCGGGGCCGTAGGCCAGGTGCGGCGGGATGATCAGCTCGCGACGTCCGCCGACCTTCATGCCGGGAATGCCGTCCTGCCATCCCTGGATGAGTCCACGCAGCGGGAACTGGATCGACTCGCCGCGGCCCCACGAGGAATCGAACTCCTCGCCGGAGTCGTACTCGACGCCGGCGTAGTGCACGGTGACGTTGTCGCCGGGCTTCGCCTCGTCCCCGTCGCCGACGATGAGGTCGCGGATGACGAGATCGGCGGGAGCAGGTCCCGTGGGGGCGTCGAACTCGGGCTTGGTGCGCTCTTCGGTCATACGTCCATCCAAGCATGCGCGAATGAGTCAGGCACCCTCTTGACACCCTCCGCGCACGCGGAACACAATGAACCCAGGCCAACTCAGCGCCCGGGAGACACGCAGGCATCGCCGCGGCACCGGGCGCTGAGTCTGTGTCGGGGCAGGCGTGCGGCGACCGAAATCACCAAAACCTGCGGAGTTCATCGCGCCGCACTACCCTGGAGGGATGCGTTTCGCCCACGTCGTGCTGCCCGAGACGGACGATCCGCAGCTGGTCGTCGTCGTCGCCCCCGGACACGTCGCCCCCGTGGCGTCGCTTTTCGATGCGGCCCCGCGCACGCTGCAGGCCCTGATCGAGGGGGGCGACGAACTCCTTTCTCGTGTGCGAGACGCCGCCCGAGATGTCGACGGCATCCCCCTGGACGGCCTGACCTTCGGCCCCGCGGTGAACGAGCCGCCCATCGTCCTCGCCGTCGGCTTGAACTACGCAGCGCACTCCAGCGAGCTGGGCCTGAAGGCCGACACCGCGCCGACGGTCTTCGTGCTCTGGCCGAACTCGCTGTCCGGACATGAAGCCACCACGTCGTGGCCTCGGACGCTCAGCGAATCGGTGGACTACGAGTCCGAGCTCGGCGTCGTCATCAGCACGCCCGCGAAGGATGTCACCGCCGACAACGCCCTCGAACATGTCTGGGGCTATACGGTCGTCAACGACATCACCGCGCGCGACATCCAGTTCTCGGAGGCGCAGTGGTCACGGTGCAAGTCCTTCGACGGCTTCACGCCCAACGGGCCCTTCGTCGTGACGGCGGATGAGATCGCCGATCCGCAGGACCTGCACATCTGGGCCGTCGTGGACGGGCAGACGGTGCAGGACGCCTCCACCGGGCAGATGATCCGGTCGGTGGCGACGCTGATCACGCATCTGTCGCAGTCGGCGACGCTGCTGCCCGGCACCCTGATCTCGACCGGAAGCCCGGGAGGAGCGGGGTATTCTCGCGATCCGCAGATCTTCCTGCGCGACCGCTCGATCGTGACAGTGGGTATCGACGGCATCGGTGAGCTCACCACCCACTGCCGCATCCTGGACTGAACGCACGACGCCCCGGTGATCCGCGTCGGCGGACACCGGGGCGTCGTCTGAGGGCGACTCAGCCGCCGTTGCAGGTGATCATCTGGCCGTTGAGCTCGTAGACGCCGCTCGGGTTGTTGGCGCAGAACTGGATCAGGTCGCCGGCTGCGTTGGCGAACACGACCGCGACGACGATGCCGATGATGATGCCGATCACGATCAGCACCGAGCTGACGATGATGGCGGCGACCGCCATGCCGTTCTTCGCGCCAGCCTTCTTGGACTGCACGAGGGCGACGATGCCGAGGATGAGGCCGATCAGCTGCAGTCCCACAGGGACGATGGCGAGGACGAGGGCGACGATCCCCAGCGTGCGTCCCGGCACGGCCGTGGATGCCGCGGGTCCGCCGTTGTACGCGGGAGCGGCCGCGTAGCCGCTCTGCTGGTACGGCGGCGGCGCGACCGGCGGCGCGGCGGGCGGCGGAGTCTGCGGATTCACAGGGGGCTGGGTGGGGTCGGTCATGCGTCTCTCCTCGGTCGGCCGGTGCGGCGCGTTGCTGACAGCGACGTTATCGGCCCGCGCGCGTCTCGCGCAAAGGATTCGTCAGCTCTCGACGAGGTTCTCGGCGGGCTGTACGACGGGAATGGCCTGCGTGATCGCCTCCAGGCCCGACAGCCGCGCCGGAGAGAGCTGCTTGTCGACCTCGTCGCGGGTCATGAGCCCGGCTTCGACGACGAGGTCACCGACGTTGCGGTGGGTCAGCAGCGCGGTCTTGGCGAGAGCCGCCGACGCCGCGTAGCCGATGAACGGGGTGAGGGCCGTGACGACACCGACCGAGGAGCCGACCATGGCGCCGAGACGCTCGCGGTTCGCGGTGATGCCGTCGACGCAGTTGATGCGGAAGGTGCGCATGGCGCGTCGCATCCACGTGATCGACTGGAAGATCGAGTGGGCGATGATCGGCTCGAACGCGTTCAGCTGGAGCTGACCGCCTTCGACGGCCATCGTGACGGTGAGGTCGGCACCGGCGACGGAGAACGCGACCTGATTGACGACCTCGGGGATGACCGGATTCACCTTGCCGGGCATGATGCTGGATCCGGCTTGACGGGCCGGAAGATTGATCTCGCCGAGGCCGGCCTGCGGTCCGCTGGAGAGGAGCCGCAGGTCGTTGGCGATCTTCGAGAGCTTGATGGCGTTGCGCTTCAGGGTCGAGGAGAACGACATGAACGAGCCGGTGTCGCTCGTCGCTTCGACCAGGTCGTCTGCGGTGGCAAGGTCCAAGCCCGTGATCTCGCGGAGGTGTCGCAGGACGGCGGGCGCATAGCCGGGGTGGGTCGTGATGCCGGTGCCGATCGCGGTGGCGCCCATGTTGATCTCGAACAGGAGGTAGGCGTTCTCGGTGAGGCGCTGGTGGTCGTAGCCGAGGGTCGTCGCGAAACCGTGGAACTCCTGGCCGAGGGTCATCGGCACGGCATCCTGGAGCTGGGTGCGCCCGATCTTGAGGATGTCGTGGAACTCGACGGCCTTCGCGAGGAACGACTGGCGCAGAAGGTCCAGTTCCTCCAGCAGGGTCTTCAGATCGAGGCTGAGCCCCACCTTCACCGCGGTCGGGTAGACGTCGTTGGTCGACTGCGAGCGGTTGGTGTGATCGATCGGCGAGAGGTAGGCGTAGTCGCCCTTGGGCCGTCCGGCGAGCTCGAGCGCGATGTTGGTGATGACCTCGTTCGCGTTCATGTTGGTGGAGGTGCCGGCGCCGCCCTGGACGACGCCCACGACGAACTGGTCATGGAACTCCCCGTCGATCACCCGCTGGGCGGCGCGGTCGATGAGGTCGGCGCGTTCAGCGTCGAGCACCCCGATCTCCAGGTTCGCGCGGGCGGAGGCCTGTTTGACCATCGCGAGCGCGGTCACGAGGTCCTTGTAGACGGAGATGGGCCGCATGGAGATCGGGAAGTTCTCCAGCGCACGTGCGGTGTGGATTCCCCAGTAGGCATCGGCGGGGATCTCCATCGATCCCAGGGAGTCGGTTTCGGTGCGCGTCGTTGCGTCGAATGCCATGAGTGCAGTCCTTTTGGGTCGTCGCCTCGGGTGGTCGGGGTCGAGCCTACCCGCGGCGTCGATGCGTTTCCGGTGTACACGGCGTACACCGGGTATGCCGGTGCCCTCCGCCGCGGCACGAGAGCCGCGGCGGAGGGCACCGGCCCCGTCAGCGGTTGACCGTGGACATGTCCGCGTACCGCTCCCCCACCGGGGCCGTGACCGCGCCGAGCGCGGCGAGCTGGTCCGAGGTCAGCACGAGATCGACCGCACCGATGTTCTCCTCGACGCGCGCAAGCTTGCGCGTACCGGGGATGGGCGCGATGTGCTCGCCCTGCGCGAGCAGCCACGCGAGCGCGACCTGGGCCGGAGTGGCCCCGGCATCCCGCGCGATCTGCTCCACCTCGTCGACGATCGCGAGGTTGGCCTGGAACGCCCCGTCGGCGAAACGCGGGTTGCTCTTGCGGAAATCGTCGTCGTCGAGCACGTCGAGCGAGCGGATCGTCCCGGTGAGGAACCCGCGGCCGAGCGGCGAGTAGGGCACGAAGCCGATGCCCAGCTCGGTCAAGGCCGGCAGCAGCTCCGTCTCGGGGTCGCGCGTCCACAGCGAGTGGGCTGACCCCGTTTCGTAGGTCCGGTGGTTCTGAGAGTCGTCCTGTCGCCCGGAGTCGCGGGCAGGGAGACTGGTCAGATCATGTCGAACAGCAGGAAGCGTCACACCCCGGAGCAGGTCGTCCGTAAGCTCGGGCAGGCCGACAGGATGCTCGCCGACGGGCAGGACGTCGCGGCGGTGTGTCGGGAGCTCGGGGTGTCCGAGCAGACGTACTACCGGTGGCGGAACCAGTTCGGCGGGCTCAAGGCCGACGACGCGAAGCGCCTGAAGGAGCTGGAGAAGCAGAACGCCACCCTCAAGCGGCTACTCGCCGAAGCGGAGCTGGAGAAGGCGGCGCTGAAGGAGTTGGCTGAGGGAAACTTCTAGGCCCGGGCAGACGTCGCGCCGCCGTCTCGCACCTGCTCAGGACACTGCAGGTGAGCGAACGGATGGCGTGCCGCCTGGCCGGGCTCTCACGCTCCGCATACCGGCGCCCGCTCAAGGGCGAAACCACCGACGATCCGGACATGGCGCTGCGGGACTGGCTGCGCGCCTGGGCGAAGGACCATCCCCGCTACGGGTATCGGCGGGCGTATCACGACGCCCGAGCCGAGGGCTGGGGCGTGAACCACAAGAAGATCCAACGGCTGTGGCGCGAGGAGGGACTGCGCGTCCCGCAGCGGCGTCGCCGCAAACGCGTCGGGTCCTCGACCGTCGACGCACCGACAGCGGACGCGCCGAACGTGGTGTGGGCGGTGGACTTCCAGTTCGATGCCGACGAACAGGGCAGGCCGATCAAGATCTGTTCCATCGTCGACGAGCACACTCGGGAGTGCATCGGCGGGCTCACCGAACGGTCGATCACCGCTGACCGGCTCACCGCCCACCTCGACGACCTCGTCGCCGTGCGCGGCGCCCCGGCCGTGCTCAGATCGGACAACGGGCCCGAGTTCATCAGCGAGGCGATGGCCGACTGGGCCGGCACCCGCACCGGCCTGTCCTACATCCCTCCGGGCTCGCCGTGGCGCAACGGGTACGTCGAGTCGTTCAACAGCCGGATCCGCGACGAGTGCCTCAACATCAACAGCTTCTACTCGCTGCTGCACGCGCAGGTCATCATCGGCGACTGGAAGGACGAGTACAACCACCACCGCCGGCACTCCTCGCTCGGCTACCTACCCCCAGCCGAGTACGCTCGACAGTGCACCCATCAAATGGAAACCGACGACTCACAGAACGTCCGGACCGAATGAAGGGGGCGGCTCACGAGTACTCGGTCTGCACCGCGGTCACGGGATGGACCGCGTGCGCGCGACGGATCGTCGCGACCGAGGCCTCCGAGAGGCCGTAGCCGCGGATCTTGCCCTCGGCGACGAGCTCGGCCAGCGCGCCCACCGTGTCCTCGATGGGCGTCGCGGGGTCCATCCGGTGCTGGTAGTAGATGTCGATGCGGTCGGTGCGCAGCCGGCGCAGCGATCCCTCCACCGCCAGGCGGATGTTGGCCGGCGTGCCGTCCAGCCCGCGCTCGTCACCCGCCGTGTGCCGGATCGTGCCGAACTTGGTGGCAATGACGGCCTCGTCGCGACGCCCGGCATCCGCCAGGGTCTTCCCGAGGAGCTCCTCGTTCGTGTACGGGCCGTACATCTCCGCGGTGTCGAGGAAGGTGACGCCGCGGTCGAGGGCACCGAGGATCGTGCGCGCACCGTCCGCGTCGTCCTGGCCCGCTCCCGTGTAGAAGGCGCTGATGCCCATCAGCCCGAGACCGATGCGGCTGACCTCGATGGGCGTCGAGGTTCCCAGAGTGGTGGTCTTCATGAGAGTGAGATCTCCTTGTCGTAGATGTCGATCTTGTGGTCGATGGCCCGCAGGCTCGCGGTGATCTCGTCGAGCTGTGCGCGCACACGTTCGCGATGGGCGACGAGCAGCTCCCGGCGCTCGGGCACGGTGGACTCCCCCACGCGCACCAGCTCGGTGTAGCGGCGGATGCCGGCGATCGGCATGCCCGTAAGACGCAGCCGTGTCAGAAAGCGCACCCAGGCGATGTCCGTCTCGGTGTACCGCCGGTGCGAAGAGGATGCTCGGTCGATCGGCGCCAGCACCAGGCCCTCGCGCTCGTAGTAGCGCAGGGTGTGCGTGGACACGCCGGTGGCGTCGGCCGCCTCGGCGATCGAGACGCCTTCGTGGAGGAGTGTCATGCCCCCACGGTAGAACTTCGAGTGCACTCGAAGTCAAGCCGCCGACGGCACGGCGGACGCGTCACCGCTTGCGGGAGAACGCCTCGAGCCGTTCCTCGGGGCTGAGTGCGGCCATCGCGCGCGTCCACTCCTCGCTGAAGACGTCGGCGGTCTCCGCCTCCCCGACCGGCACGACGCTGTGCGTGATGGTGTCGTCGTAGACGTGCACGAGATGGAAGGACTGCCCGCCGTCCATGCCGTTGACCTCCTGCGGCGGCCGCTGGAGATTCATCGTGTAGCAGGTCGCCGATGCGACGCTGACCGGGATGCCGGCGAAGGTTCCCGCCGTCGCGTAGTGGAGGTGTCCGGCGAGGATGGCGCGCACGTCGCTGCCGGCGAGCGCCTGCGCGAACTCGCTCTGATGGCGAAGTTCGAGGATGTCGAAGAACGGGATGTGGCTGGGCAGCGGCGGATGATGCAGGGCCAGCACGGTGCCCCGCGGCGCCGGCTCGGCGAGGATGCCGCGGAGCCAGTCGAGCTGCGCGGCATCCAGGTCGCCGTGGTGCCAGCCCGGCACGGAGGAGTCCAGAGCGATCAGTCGCAACCCGCCGAGATCCCACACACCGGTGACGGGTTCGAGGCTCGGCGGCTCATCGAGCAACCCCTCCCGGAGCGCCGGACGCTCATCGTGATTGCCCGCGACCCACACGATCGGTGCGCCCAGACGCGCGGCGACCGGCTCGACCTGCGCACGCAGGGCGGCATAGGCCTCCGGCTCACCCAGGTCGGTCAGGTCTCCCGTGAAGACGATGGCGTCCGGTCGGACACCCGTGCGCTCGAGGGCCGCCAGCGTCGCGGTGAGGTTCGCGGCGGTGTCGTAGCGGCCGCCGAGGGGCCGGTTTCCGGCCAACAGATGCGTGTCGCTGAGATGGACGATCACGCGCTGGGCGGGCGGATGGATGCCGAACGAGAGCGAGGCGGGGGCCATGAAGTCAGCCTAGGGCGTGTTGATCAAGAGGTTCCGCTCCTCGGTGGGTGAGTCTTGAACGGTGACGCGACAGGAGATCTCTGACGAGGTGTGGGCCGTGATGGAG
>NZ_MEEL01000059.1:0-12256 GCF_001724435.1 Microbacterium sp. SCN 69-37 | reverse complement strand
CGACGTGCCTCGGGCCGGGTCGCTGCCGGGCCACAGCGCGTCGTGCACCTGCTCGGTGCTGGCCTCGGGGTGGGTGGCCACGAACGCGATGAGCTCGATCGCGCGCAGACGCTGCGAGTTCCACTGCTGCGCGTTGCTCGGTGCTTCACCCTGCGGGTTGAGCACGGTGACGGGGCCGAGCAGCTGCAGCCGGGGCGATCGCAGGTCGACGATCGGCGCGAGGGTGCTCAGGTCGTGCGCGTTGTCGTCGGCGGAGATCTCGGCGGTCGCGACCGTGTCTGCGGTCGGTGCTTCGTCGGCGACGGCGGTCGGCTCGAGCACCTGGTCGACGGGAGCGGCGTCGACCAGGTGCTCGGCGGGAAGCTCCTCGGCGTCGACGGCTGTGCCGTTCGGGTCGAGCTCGGCGGTCTCAGCCTCCGGGTAGGGAGCTTCGTCGGTGGCGCCCTGGAAGATCTCGTCGAGCGCGACTTCGGCCGACGCCGAGGAGTGCTCGACGGCGGGCTGGTCGTTGGCGACGGTGAACAGGGCGAGGATGCGGGCGTACTCCTCGTCGGTGACGACCTGCGGGGTCAGCGGCAGGGTCGCGCCGTCCGTGTCCGGGATCTCGAGCTCGGCTGTCGTGCGGTCCTGCAGACGGAAGTTCCAGCCTCCGGCCAAGTGGCCGGCGGAGATCGCGGCGATTCCCACGCGCGGCACGCGGCTGACGAGCTCGGCGAGCTCGAGCCGGGTGTGCTCGTCGGGCAGCTGGCCGAGCACGATGATCTCCGGGGTCCACGACTCCGCCAGGGGGCCGGCGGTGCGCGCCTGCTCGAGGCTGGTGATTCCGGCGTCCTCGAGCGCGGCGGTGACCTCCTCGGCCTGGCCGCGCAGATCCCGGATCAGTGCGTCGACGTCGTCGACGTGGCGGACCCTGCCGGACCCGACCGCGTCGGGAAGCCCGGCAGCGACACCCACGAGGGTGACCTGCAGGTTCTCCGCCCAGGTGCTGGTCGCGAGCTCGAGGGCCAGAGCGGTCAGCGTCGCCTCCTCGAGCTCGGGGGTGCCGTCGATGTTGAGCGAGCCGAGCTTCTCGAGATCCACGAGCAGGTGGGCGTCGTTCTCGTCGTGGCCGAGGGTGACCAGCGCCGGGTACGGCGCTGACGGGGTGCGCTCGAGCGGGGTGAGGTCGTCGAAGCCGATCGACCACGCCATTTCGTCCGGGGTGTCCTGGCGGAACGGCGCGGGCAGCTGAGCGGGCTCGTCGAGGAAGACCGAGATCTCGTCGGCCGAAAGGCGCAGCGCGTACAGGGCCGGGAGGGTGGCGCCGGTGTCCTGAGCCCACACGGCCAGCATCCGCAGCGCGTGGTCGACGGCGTCCATGCCTTGCGGGTTCTCTACGGCGCGAAGCTCGAGCTCGACGGTGGAGATCTCCTCCGCGGGCATCGCGATGCGCTGGCCGGGCTTGCGGTTGCGGCGCTGCTGGACGCGGCGCAGACCGAGGAAGCTGAGCAGACCGGCGGCGAGCACTCCCCCGATCCCGAGCGTGCGCCAGTCGGTGACGACGTCGGCCCAGTCGGGGGCGTCGCTCGCCTCGGCGGCCTCGTCGACCTCAGCCGGCACGGGTGCCGACTCGGCCGGCGCGTTCTCCTGCGTCGGCGCCGTCTCGGCCGCGCCACCATCGGTCACGAAGCCGAGGCCGGTGTCGGTGCCCGCGTTCTCGGCGGGCTCAGCAGCGGGCTCGTCGGCATCACCGGCGCCGCCCGCCTCGTCTACGGTGTCCTCGGTCGTCGACGACCCTTCACTGCCCACACTCTGATCGGTGTCGGTCGTCGCCGATCCGGCGTCGTCGGTCTCGGTCTGAGTGCCGTCGACGACAGCAGGGTCATCGGTGGCGCCCTCGGCGCCGTCGATGGCGGTCGGCGGCGTGGTCGGCGCGGGAGTCTCGGCCGGCGCCTCGGTGATCGACGCAGCCGCGGCGACGTAGGCGGCGGGGATGGCGACCGTCCATCCGGGCACGATGAGGCTGGGGTCGGAGATCTGCCGCCCGTCAGGCTGGGTGATGTCGCGGGAGGCCTCGTAGATCTCGGTGTACCGCTCCCCCGAGCCGAGCTCGTCTGCGGCGATGTCCCAGAGAGTGTCCCCGGAGACCACGGTGCGCTGCTCCTCGCCGGCCTGCGTCACGCTGGCGGCCGCGTCCGGGAGCTCGAGCACCATGCCGGGGTCGATGCCGTCGCGCTGCCCCACGGTGTAGCCGCCGGGCTGGGGGCGGTCGCGGTTGAGCTCGACGATCTCCTGGTAGCGCTGACCGTCGCCAAGGTGCTGCTCGGCGATCGCCCACAGAGAGTCGCCGGCCTTCACGGTGTAGGTCTGCGCAGCAGCAGGCGCCTGCTCCGCAGTGGCGGCCTCCGGTGCGCTTTCAGCTGCCGGGGCAGGTGCCTGGTCGGTGTAGCTGGTGACGCTGGCAGACACGCTCGCGGGGGCGACATCGGCAGCGGTCGGAGTGGCGGCCATGGCGGCGTTCGGCGCGAAGATTGCGATGATGGCTGCGATCAGGACGCCGGCAGCCTTCTGCTGCACGCCCAGGCCGGGCAGCTTCATCCGCTTCACGCCGGGGCCCGACATGGCGATGCGCAGCTGGTTCGGGATCTCCGCGAGGTAGCCGATCGCGAAGGTTGCCCACGCGGTCCACGCGATGAGCGGGATGACGGTGCCGACCAGGAACTCCCCGCCGTAGTCGGGCATCGTCAGCGCCGACATCAGGCGATCCCACGAGGGGATCGGGTTACCGGCCAGGAAGACCAGCGCGGCAGGCAGACCCACCAGCAGCGCGGCAGACAGGATGAGAGCTCCGAGCCCTGCGGTGATTCGCCTCACGGTCGTCTCCTCGATTTCAGCGTCAGCGCCCGCGCGGTGCGGGTCCTACGTCATATAGGCCCCACAGCTGGCGGTTCGCGGACATCTGGCTTTCACCCGCCGACGTTGACGGTCTGCAACTCGTTGATCTCGAGCGGGACCGAGCTCGAGGTCGTCAGGTTGATCGTGCCGGTGGGACCGGCGAGTGAGGTCCACTCCACAACCCACTGGCTCGTCGCGGTGACGGTGTAGCGATCGCCGCCCTGAGACTCCGAGGTCGTGCGGTAGCGGTAGCCGCAGGTCGGCGAATCAGTGACGCCGTAGCCGGTCGTGTACGCGGTGCCAGTGCCGCCGCAGACCTGCGATCCGCCGTCGCCCATGTCCCACCGAACGGAAGTCACGCGGGCGGTCGCGGTGATGGTCTGCCCGCCGAGGGTGGCCGTCTCGCTGTACGGTCCCCAGGTCAGCGGTTGCGGGTTCTCAACCCAGAGCCACACGGGTACGCCCAGGTAGGAGCGGCGGTGACCCCACGCGGGGTTGACCTCGGGCGCCATGCCGATGTCAATCCCGCGCAGCGCGAACGTCGAGATCAGCCGCTCGGCGGCGACGCCAGGGGGCAGAACCTGCAGGCCGGGCGGGACCGTCTCAGACCAGAAGTTGGTCTCTTGGCCGACACCAGGCGAACCGCCCGGCGTCGGGTTGAACATGATGCAGCCGTAGTAGCCGGCCTTGTCGGAGTACCCAGGGGGGCGCGTCGGCCAGACGCCGTCCTTCATGAACACGTAGCACTGCCGGGTATTCGACCAGTACGACGTCGAGCCACCGCAATCGATGATCGCGTAGAACCGCTGATAGCTGCCGCCGTCGAAGACGCGGATGTCGGCCTCGCTCCACCCCAGCTGCAGCAGGCCCGACTCCGAGTTCTCGTAGTAGCAAGTCGGCGCACCAGGCGTCCACCCGTTGCTGTCTGGGTTCGGCGCCGGGTCGGAGGGCACGTTGGAGATCGTGATGTAGCAGACGGCGAGATCGTTGCAGTAGACGCCGCCCGCAGCCTGAGCGGGGGCCGCAGCTACAACAGATCCAACCGCGATCATGAGTGCGGTGGCGAGGACCGCGAGCGTTCGCCTCAGCATGTGGTCCCCAGACTGATGCGGTCATTGACGAGCCACGTCTTCGTCTCGGCGTTGTAGATCACATGGAACTCGACCTCGTTGCGGGGGTTCGGGTTCTGCATTGCCGGCTTGCCATCGGCTGTCGTGATCTTGCGCTGAGAGCCATCGAGGCAACCCGGCACGATCACGAGTCCGTTGGCGATTCCCTCGTACTCCTGGCCGTAGCCGGTCGCGGGCTCGAAGATGAGAGACCCTTCGACGGTCGACTGCCCCTCGATGCTCTCGCCGTCCTCGTTCAGAATCGGTCCCTCGGCGATCCGGGTGGCGTCGTCCTGGAACTCGCGCAGGGCCTTCCCTGTGGCGACGGCTTCATACCGCTCGGGGTTCGCCCCGCCGGCCGCGCCGATCTCTGCCTGCGTCGCGAGCAGGAGGTCGATGGTCGCCTCGGCCTGGTCGATGGCTTCGTTCTCGTCGGCGGGTGCTTCGCCGGTGATCGCCGTAGCCGAGGGGGTGGGCGTGGGGGTCTCGCCCGCGCTGCCCGTGGGGTTGGGGGTGCCGGTGCCCGTGCAGGCGGTCAGCGTCAGTGCGGCAGCGATGATGCCGGCGATGGCGAGGCGCTTGGTGCTCATGGGGGGGCTCCTATTGCGTGATGATCTCGGCGGTGGCGGTCGCCCCAGCGGGGAGGGTGGTGATGCCGATGATGGAAACGAACTTCGTGCTGTACGACGTTTCGACGCTAACGGTGATCCGGTCTCCGACGACGTTCACGGTCCCGGTCATGCCGGACGCTTCGATGTAGTCGGTCGCAGCGGTGCGTGCCCGGTTGTTGTCGAGGCTGATGCCGCCGTTAGAGACGACCTGGGCGGCGACGGCGTTGGCTGCGGCGCGGCTGGCGCCGGAGGCGATGGCTTGCGCGTTCTCGTTAGCCTGGATCTTCCCGGCGCCGTCGACGACGAGCCCGACGATGAGGACGAGCGCGGGAACGAACACCACGAAGAACGGCGTGATGGAGCCGCGCTCGTCGTCGCGGAGCTTGCGGAGCAGCCGGCGGATGGTGGTCACGGGGTCAGCCTCGCTCTCGGTAGGCGTCGACGGGTGAGGCGGCCGACGAGCTCATGGTCCGGCTTCCGGGGATGCCTGGGAGGGTGATGTCGGCGAGGCTCACGTCGCAGTTGACGGCGGCGGAGACGGTACCGGTCGTGCCGATCGCGGTGTTCAGGCCGCTGGCGTCGACGCTCACGGTGAGGGTCGTGCAGGTGATGCCGGACTGGCTCATCGCGCGGCGTGCGGCGTCCTCGGCGTTGGTGACTGCGGTGCTGGCGTCTCGGGAGAGGGAGGCGGCTCGTGCGGCGGCGTAGGCGGCGCTCTGGGTCGCGTTGTCGGCGAGGGCGGTGCGGCCGCCGGCGACGAGGACGAGGACGAGCATCGCGATGACGGGGGCGATGATGACGATCTCGGCGGCGTTGGAGCCGCGCTCGTCGGCCACGAGGCGCTGCCGGAGGCGGGTGATCATGGCACCCACCTTTCGACGGGTCCGGTGATGGTCTTGGTGACGGTGGTGTTCACGCCGGGGATGAGGCCGGGCGTGATGGCGGTGACGGTTGCGGTGACCTCGGTGGCGTTGCGATCGACGTTCACGTTGACGTCGGTGAGCATGCCGCCGGCCTGATCGGCGGTCGCAGTGCCGGCATTGACGCCGTCTGCCGTGGTGGCGTCGTACAGGCGGGCTGCCTCGTAGGCGTTGACAGCTGCGGCCTGGACGAGGTTGGTGCCGTGGTACCAAAGGCCTCCCTGCACGATCGCGAGGATCAGCAGGAGCAGCGCCGGCAGCACGATCACGGTCTCGGCGGTCTCGAATCCGCGCTCGTCTCGCCCCGCCTTCCGAAGCGGACGGAGGAGGCGAGCGCGGATCGATGCCATGACCACGGGTTCAGTTGCTGGGCAGCAGTGCGATCTGGCCGGTCACGAAGGTCGTGATGGCGGCGATGGCGGCGGCAGCCAGGATGACCGCGCCGACCGTCAGGAAGATCTTCTCCGCGGTCTCGAGGCCCTCTTCGGGGGCCTCGGTGAGCTCGCGGTAGCGGCCCTTGGCGGACTCCACGGCGAGGGTGATGCGTTCGGTGATCTTGCTCATTTCTCTCTCTTTCCGGGGTTGGGTGGTGCGTGGACTGGGTGTCTTGAGTTGAAAGTCAACTATGGGGGCGGGCGACTTGGGGAGCCTTATGTCATATAGGCCGACCGATCAGGGGTTCGCGGACATGGCTCTTATGTCGCGAGGAGGTTCAGGATCAGCGGCGTGATGATGATCCCGACGTAGACGAACAGAGTGGTTGCCAGAGGCATCTGCATCCGCTCGCTCGCGCTGTTCGCTTTCTCGTGCTCCTCGGCGAGGAGCTTGTGCCGGAGGGTCTTTCCCCTCGATCTGAGTGTCTCATATATCGATGCGCCTTCCTCCCCCGAAAGTCGCACGATCTTGGCGACGTCGGCGAGGTCTGGGACGTCGATTTCCTCAGACAGGGACCGCAGTGCGTCCCACGGTGCGACACCGGCGTAGCGGGCTCGGGTGAGCTCCTGGCGGATGCGGACGAACACCCATGACCGGCCGACGTCGGCGGCTGTTTCGAGGGCGCGTGCAGCGGTGGCGCCGCGCTTGCGCTCAGCGGCGACGAGCTCGAGGTAGACGGCGACGGCTCGGGTGAACTCGGCGCGCGCGTCGTTGGCCTTCGAGCGGATGTCCTGGTCGACGCTGAACCACAGCCACGCGGCGAGGGGGATGCCGAGCAGCCCGGGGATGTAGAACGGCATGAATCCGAGGGCCTGCGCGAACAGTCCGAGCGCGAGGGGTGCCACCAGCCCGACGAGGGCGAGGAGCACCTTGTCGTAGTAGTACTTGTCCAGCGGCATCTGGATCAACCGCAGGTCAGTGGTCGGCACTTTGAGCCAGGAGCGCTCGGGAAGGTGCTGCGCCACCCACGACCCGACCCGGTGCTGCAGCGAGTCGTCGCCTGCGTCGGGTAGGGCGATGGTGGTTTCGGTGAGTCGGTCGAGGGTGGCCGCCAGGTGTGGCTGCCGTGGGATGAGGGCGCTGATGATCAGCGCCACGCCGGCGCCGAGGATCAGGCCGGGGATGAGAGCGAGCAGGTTCACAGCGCGTCCTCCTTCGTCTCGGGAGCCACGAGCAGCCGGGGGGCGGGCTTGCCGATGCTGATCGAGCGCATCCACATCAGGAGCAGTCCGAAGAGGACGACCCAGATGGTCAGGAGCACCTGGCCGAGCGGGGTGGCGTATGCGGCGGTGTAGGTGCCCAGGAACGGCAGTGCGGCCAGCACGACCAGGGTGGCGATCGCCACGATGCGGACCTGCGTGCGCGGCTTGGCGCGGTCGGTCTCGATCTGTCGCCGCACCTTCACTTCCTCGAAGATGATCTCCGCGAGGTCGTCGAGGGCTTCGGCGAGGCCGGCGCCGCGGGCCTGCTCTTTGAGCAGCAGGTGCATCACGATCAGGTCTGCGGTGGGATCGTCGAAGTCGCGGGCGAACGCCTCGAGGGCTTCCCGCGTGGGCCAGCGGGCGTTGAGCCGCGCGACGAGCGAGCCGACCTGCGTCTTGATCGTCTCGGGGGCGGAGGCGAGCGACGAGGTCAGTGTCTGCTCGAGGCCGGTGCCGGCGACGGTGAGACCGGAGAGGCTGCGCGTCCAGGTCTCGAGCGCCTCGAGGCGAGCGATCTTCTGCGGCGCGTCGCCCTTGCTCAGGAACAGCGGCAGGGTGGCGCCGGCGACGGCAGCGATGGGGATCAGGATGAACCACCCGGAGTAGAGGAACAGCAGCACGCCGGCGGCGAGGCCGATCAGCGCCCACATCTGCTGCTGCCTGCTGAACCGAGGGGTGGTGCGCTTGGCGCGCACGGGCTTTGCGCTGCCCGGTTCGGGGGGTTGGTAGGCGAGCCCGAGCACGATCAGGATGCCGCCGGCGGCGGCGACCAGAATCGCGATCAGGATGCCGGCGGTGTTCATGCGTTGGCCTCCTGCGAGTAGGGGCTGAGCTCGCTTTCGCGGAATCCGACCTCGGCGAGCTTGTCGAGCAGTTCGCGGGAGGGCAGCTGGCCGAGCTCGAGGGTCTGCGTCGCCTTGTCGAACGTGAAGATCTTGCTGATCGTGGGGCGGGCGACGCCGTAGCTGTCCTCACCGGGCTGCACTTCGCAGATCGACGTGATCACGCGCCGTGCCTTGCCGGTTTCGTGGTCACGGATCTTCGCCATCTGGATGATCAGGTCGATGTTCTGCGCGATCTGGCGGTAGCAGTATGCCGGGGTGGCGTTGGAGCCGTCCTTCATCATCAGGGTGACCATGCGCTCGATCGCGTCTTCGGGGCTCTGCGAGTGCAGGGTGCTCATCGAGCCAACGCCGGACTGCATGGCCTGCAGCATCGCGTTGATCTCCGATCCGCGAACCTCACCCACGATCAGCCGGTCGGTGGTGTGTCGCAGCGAATCCTCGAGGCCGCGGATCAGGGGGAACTCACCTGCCCGCTCCCCCGACGCCCCGGGCTCGCCCTCGCCGGGCCGGTACTCGAAGGCGATCACGAGGGGGTGCTTCGCGGGGTTCTTGTGCAGGTAGAGCTCGCGTTCCATTTCGATCGTTGCAAGCTTCTCGTCCGGCGGGATGCAGTCGGCCAGCGCGCGCAGCAGGGTCGTCTTGCCGCTGGACTGGAAGCCGTTGGTGACGAGACTGAGTCCTGCCAGAACCGAGGCCTCGAGGAACTTGGCCGCGAGGGTTGTGAGGGTGTGGGTCGCGACCAGGTCGCCGAGCGAGATGTCGACGTGACGGTGAATACGGATGGTCACTGAGGGTCGTTCGGCGACCGGTCGAGCAAGAGCGGCGAGACGCGCGCCGCCGGGCAGGTCAAGGTGCAGAGACGGGCGGGAGGCGTTGAACGATCGCGCTCCCTCACCGCGACGGGTGGCGATGAAGTTGATCTCGCGCTCGAGCTCGTCATCACTCACCGACACCGGGTGCGGGTACTTCTGCCGGTTGCCACCGGCGAAGGTCAGCCACACGTTGTCGTAGCCGACGATGTCGATGTTCTCGACGCCTTCGATGTCGACCAGCGGCTGCAGCCGGCCGAGGCGGAACATCGCATCGAAGACGGCTTGAGCGATGTCTTCCTGCAGCGTCGGGCTCCACTGCTCTCGGCCGTGCCGCGTGAGATCGTCGACCCGTGCGCGGATGAGCTCGGCCGTGTGCTGGCGGGCCATGATCTCGCGAGCTTCGTCGGTGAGGGTGGGGTCAGACTGACCGGCGTCGGCGAGGATCACCGAGACGGCGTCGCGGAACTCCGATACCGCGTCCCACGGGATGCGGCCCTGATCCTCGAACATCGCCGCAGCGCTTCGGCGGCTCGGAGGCACGACCGCTTGCGTCGTCGGGGGGATGGATGCGGCCGTGTCAGCGACCGCGAACGGGTCGATGGTCGGGGTCGGTGTCGCCGACTGTGCGGGCGCCTGCTGCTCGCCCCGAGCGGCGGCGCGCAGCAGGTGGCTCGCTGCGGGGTTCGCTGCAGGGCGCGGCGGCTGGTTGAACAGGGGCAGCGTGGAGAGGTCTGCGGGGTCTGGGGTGTCGTTCTTGGCCATGGTCAGTCCTGTGCTGTCGGCGTGTAGCGGCGGCCGGCGAGATCACCGTCGAGGGCGGTGATGATCTCTGTCAGTGCCTTGGTGTAGGGCGAGCGCTTTGCGGGGGCCGCGGCTCCGTGCGAGTAGTGCGCGGCGGTGGCGGGGTCCCAGGGCAGTGCGCCAACGAAGGGCAGGCCGGTCTTGGAGGAGATCTCGTTGGCGCTGTATCCCTGGCCACGCAGCGGCGTGGTGGTGATCGTGAGCCCGAGGTAGTCGCGGTGGCCGGATGCCTCGAGCGTGGTCGCGAAGGCACCCGCGCTCGCGTACAGGGAGTGGATGTCCGGGAGGGTGTTCCCGGTGACCACGAGCACGGCGTCTGCTGCAGCAATCAGCGGGCTGCGAGGGTCTCCGGGGGCGAACCGTCCGGCGTCGACGATGATGTCCAGGTCGGGAGCATCGGCCGTGCGCGGCAGCTGCTCGAGTGCGCGCAGCAGGTTCGCCCAGAACGCGCTGGTCGTTCCGCGTGCTCCGCCGAGGTCGTTGAACCCCGGGATGACGTAGCGGCCTTCGCCGAGACTGATCGTCTGCGCGAAGAGGGTCTCGCCGTCCAGGCCACCGCGGAGGTTGGCGATCGCGGCTTCGGTGAGGCTCTGGACGTGCTGGTACTGGCCGCGCAGGTAGCCGGAGAGGACGTGGCTGGTCTTGGCGATGTCGGCCTCGAGCAGGAGCGCCGGCCGCGGCCAGTTGAGTGTGAGGGCGGTTGCCAGGGTGGATACTCCCGGCGCGCCCGATGTGCTGGTGAGGTAGACGATCGACATCGGGGCTTACTCCCCCACGCCGTCGAGGACGATGGACACACGCTGTGTGGCGGCGCGCGCTGCGATCGATGCTGCTTCCCGCTCGGGGACCACGACGTCGACGATCCAGGTCTGGTTGGCCTCGTCGTAGGTGGTGGTGAACACGGTGGCGTCGAAGGTCTGCGGATCCGATGTCGGCGGCTCTCCCTGCGCGACCGGGGTGTCGACCAGGCGGACGGCGTCGCCGGCTGCGAGACGGTAGGAGGGCAGCTGGCTTGCGTTCACAGCGATGCCGACGATCGAGGAGCCTTCCGGGACCGGCAGCGTGTCGAGGGTGTTGCTGGTGGTCAGCAGCGATCCGGCGGGCAGGTCGACGGCTGCGACCTGCCCGACGATGTCGGATGCTTCCGAAGCGGGGATCGCGTCGACGTTCTGCCCGCCGGCGATCGAGATCGTCGTGAGGTCGTTCTGAGTGATCGCTTCACCGCGCTGGACGGTGTCGCTGACGGTCAGGACCGAGACGGTGCGCGACGTGGTGGTGGTGATGTACCAGGTGGCCAACGCGCCGATGAGGACGATGGTGATGCCGAGGGCGATCATCCACACGCGGCGACGAGACTTCGTCGGCTGCCCGACCGCGGCGGGTCGGGTCGGGGCCTTCTCGGTGTTCCGGGCTCGCTTGCTGGTCTTCTCAGGGGCGGTTGTGCTCATGGGTCAGCTCTTCTCGATGGTGGGCAGGTAGGCCTCGTAGGCCACGGTGATGAGGAAGTTGCGGCTGGGGGCGCCGACCTCGGCGGTGACGCGGTCGAGGACGTTCCTGTTGGTGTCGCTCATCTTCACGGTGTGCTTGACCCGGGCCTCCCCCGACGCCTTGGGCGCGGTGGGGTTGGGTCGGGCGAACAGGACCGTGCGCTCGGCCTTGCGGCTGGCTGCGGCGGTGGCTTCGGCGATGAGTTCAGGCAGGCGCTCATACGTCGTCTCGATCGCGTCGAGGAGGACGTTGTGGTGGCTCCACCGGGTGGTGGCCATGTACGCCTGCAGTCGCTCGTTGAGCTCCTCGGTCAGGTGCACCGGGACGCCCTTGGAGGCGGTCTCACGGTCGCTGTCACCGTCAGCGGCCGCGGCGGTGCGGCGAGGGCCGCGCGTCTTGCGGGCCGGCGTGCTGGTCTCCTCTGCGGCGGGAGGCGGCGTCGCCTTCTCGGTTGCCGGAGTCGGTGCCGGTTCAGTCTGCGCCGGTGGGGTCGGTGCGGCTGCCGGCGTAGGCGCCGCCTGCTCCCCCGCGGTCGGCGCGGGTGTGTCAGCGTCCTTGCCGACCAGTGATCCCAGGCTCTTGCGTGCCATCAGTTCGCTCCCTTCATGGCGGGCGTGGCCTCTAGTGCGGTCTGTAGTTCTCGGGCGACGGTGGTGAAGTCGAAGATCGCGTTCTGCGTCGCGCGGGTGTCGCTGTACTGGGTGACGACCTTCCCGTCCAGCGGGCCGTCCGCGATGCTCTTGCTCGCCCGGATGTACCCCTGGAAGCGGGGCATCTTGAGGCCGCCGTCGACGAGCTCCTGCCAGTCCTCGAGTTGGCCGAACACTCGGCGGTCGATCTTGTTCAGGAGCACCCGGTACTCGAGGCCGCGCGGTGCGATGTGCTGGGCGACGGTGCGACGCAGCGCCGGAACGACGAGGGGCTCGGGGTTGAGTGGGAGGACGACGAAGTCCGCCACGTCGAGGACGGCGGAGAGGACGGCGGTGTTGTCGAGGCTGCCGGGGGTGTCGATCAGGACGTAGTCGTAGTCGTCGGCGTTGCGGATCAGCGAGAGGTTGTTCGGGTCGACGTCGGCGGTGAAGTCGAAGGGCAGCTCCTCCCCCGCGTTCTCGGCCCACCAGGTCGTGGACTCCTGCGGGTCGACGTCGACCACGAGGAC
>NZ_MEEL01000058.1:0-12339 GCF_001724435.1 Microbacterium sp. SCN 69-37 | reverse complement strand
TAGTCGCCCAGCGAGCAATGGTCCGAGCGTGTAGCCGAGGCTCTTCCACGACCCATAGCGACCGAAGTAGCGCCCCGTGCGACCAGCGCCGGCCAGGCGGGCAACCGTGGCAGACGACGCTGGCGAGAACGCTGCGGTGGCGGCGCCCTGCCCCCAGTCGTGCAACCGCCAGCATGATGGTGTTGTCAGCGCCAAGCCCGAACGGCGACAGTCCCGCAAACGCGAGGAGGCCGCCGACGATCACGGGTTTGGCCCCGATCCGATCCGACAGGGATCCGAACAGCGGCTTCAGCAGGAGTTCGGCGACGTCTTACAGCGCCAGGATGTCCATCACCCGTGCGGCGGCGTTGGCACGGTAGCCGAATCATCATCGCCAGCCGAAGGTGGGTACGCTTCAGGAGTCTCCTGAGGGAGGGAGGACGGCGTGAACCTGGAGCTGGCGGTGGTCCTCGCACTTCTGATCGCGGCGATCGTGATGTTCGCGATCGGCCGGCCGCGCATGGATGTGGTTGCGCTATTGATGATCGTCGCGCTGCCGTTGACCGGCATTCTCTCCGTCCCGGAGACTCTCGCGGGTTTCGCCGATCCGAACGTCGTGCTGATCGCCGCGCTCTTTGTCGTGGGTGAGGGGCTCTCCCGCACGGGGGTCACGTACCGGCTCGGGGATTGGCTGGCGCGTACGGCGGGTGCGAGTGCGACGCGGGTGATCGTGCTGCTCATGCTCTGCGTCGCGCTGCTCGGCGCGGTGATGAGCTCGACGGGCGTCGTCGCGATCTTCATTCCGGTCGCGTTGAGCGTGGCATCCCGAACGGGCATCTCGGTCAGGCAGCTGTTGATGCCGATCAGCTTCGCCGGTCTCATCAGTGGCATGCTTACGCTGATCGCCACGACGCCGAACCTAGTGATCGACGCTGAGCTGCGGCGGCACGGTCTGAGCGGTTTCGGCTTCTTCGCCCCCACCCCGTTCGGGCTTGTCATCCTCGCCCTGGGCATCGGCTACATGCTGGTCGCTCGTCGGTTCCTCGGCGCGGAGGCGATCGCGGATGCCGGTTCGCGCACCTCCTTCGGGAGCCTGATCCTCGACTACGGTGTGGACGCCCGTACGCACCGCTATCGAATCAATGCGGGGTCGCCGCTGATCGGCCAACGACTGGCGGATGCCGAGTTCGGCGGTGGTGCGATGGTCGGCGTCCTGGTGCTCGAGCGCACCCGCCTTTGGCGTAAGACCGTACGCACCTCCGACGACGACACGATCCTCACGGAGGGCGACATCGTGGTGGTGGACCTGGAGGTGCCCAGCGCGGAGAGACGTCGTCTCCGGCTCGAAGAGCTGGCATTGACACCCGACTTCTTCGAATCGTACTCACGTCAGGTGGGTATGGCCGAGGTCATGATCGCGCCAGACTCGTCCGCGCGCGGCCTCAGCGTGCGGAGCATCCGGTTCCGGGAGAAGCACGATCTCGTCGTGCTTGGCGTTCGTCATCGGCGCGAGGCCGCCGGGCCGGCATTCCCCGTGATCCGCCTCGCCGCCGGCGACACACTGCTCGTCGCCGGCGGCTGGGATTCCATCCACCGGCTCCAGGCGCAGCGCCAGGATTTCATCATGCTCGACCTCCCGGCCGAAGTGAAGGAAGTGGCCCCCGCCGCCAACCAGGCCCCCTTTGCGATCGGCGCGGTGCTCGTGATGGTTGCGCTGATGATGACAGGCATCGTCCCCAACGTGATCGCCGCGCTCATCGCGTGCCTGCTGATGGGGCTCTTCCGCTGTGTCAACATGCCCAGCGCCTACCGATCGATCCACTGGCCGACGATCCTGCTCATCGTCGGAATGCTGCCGTTCGCGCTCGCCCTTCAGCGCACCGGCGGCGTGGACCTCGTCGTCGATGGCCTGCTCGGCGGGCTCGGCGACGCGAACCCAACGATCCTGCTTGGCGGCGTCTTCGTGCTGACCGCCGTCATCGGGCTCTTCGTGTCGAACACTGCGACGGCCGTGCTGATGGGTCCGATTGCGATCGGCATCGCGACACAGCTGGGGGTCTCGCCCTATCCGTTCGCGATGGTTGTCGCTCTGGCGGCTTCCGCCGCGTTCATGACACCCGTGTCTTCGCCGGTGAACACCCTCGTGGTCGAACCCGGCCGCTACAGCTTTCTCGACTTCTTCAAAGTCGGAGCACCCTTCACCATCGTCGTCCTCCTCGTCAGCGTGTTCATGGTGCCCCTCGTCCTCCCCTTCTGACCGACACCACGCGCCCGCCGAGGAGTGCACCCCGTCACGGTTTCACCCGCCAAAAAAGTGACGCCGCCCACCGACGGGTTCAGCGACTTCACTTCTCAACCTCGCGCAAGGATGACGGCGTTCCGAGCTGGCGGCGCGCGAGACCGGATCGAAGTGCGTATGCACTCGGGAAGCCCGCAACGCCGGATTCAGAGCGCTGGCGACGACCTCGTTGCACTCCAGCACGCTTCTTTGCGTGACGCACCGAATTGCCTCTGACGGACGCATTGTGACTATCGAAACGGGTGTCTACAATCAGAGGATTGCAATCGCGTCGGCGGCGCACAGGTCACAAAGCAAAAATGAGCTGGAGGCCGACAGCAGTGCAGTCGCTCGCTCACTGCGGTAGCGCAGCGTGCGCTGGACGGGCGATCATGCGTAACCGCACCCTGCCAAGGAGCACGCCAGATGAATATTTCTGAGACCGACCGCTCCCGCGCCGAGGCGCCCGCAGCGTCCTGGGCCATCACTGGGGGGGAGGTGTTGCGCGCTGTCGCTAGCGGGCCAGAAGGCCTGACGGAAGGCGAGTCCGAATCCCGTCTCGCGCGCGACGGTCGCAACGAATTGCCGACTCCGCCCGAGCCGTCCGTCTTCAAGCGTCTGCTGGCCCACTACGCTGACGTTTTGATCTACATCCTCATCGTGGCGGCCGTGCTGAAGGCGATTAGGGGTGACTGGGTCGACTTCACCGTGATCGCTGTTGTGATCGTGGCTACTGGGCTGATCGGCTTCATCCAGGAAGGTCGTGCGGCGTCGGCGCTCGCGGGATTGCGCAAGATGCAGTCGTTGAGCGCGCAGGTACGGCGCGACGGGACCTGGGGAGTGGTCGACTCCGCGACCATCGTCGTCGGTGACGTCGTCCGCGTTCGTAGCGGCGACCGGGTGCCGGCGGACGTCCGGCTGTTAACCTCCGGGCGGCTGCAGGTCGACGAGTCTGCGTTGACAGGCGAGTCGGTGGCCGCCGACAAGAGCGATGAGATCGTGGCTGCGGATGCGGGCATCGGGGACCGAACGTCGATGCTCTTCTCAGGGACGATCGTCACGGCGGGCAACGGCGAGGGCGTGGTGGTGGCTACGGGGCGGGACACTGAGATCGGCCGTATCTCGGTGCTCGTGTCCGAGCAGGACCAGATGGACACCCCGCTCGCCCGACAGCTCGCCCACCTGGGTAAGCAGCTGTCGATCCTCATCGGCGTGCTCGCCGTTGTCATGTTGCTCATCGGCTGGTTCGTGCACGGCCTGGATGTTGATGAGCTCATCTCGGCGGCCATCGGGTTCGCCGTGGCTGCGGTGCCAGAGGGACTGCCCGCCCTGGTGACGATCACGCTAGCGCTCGGCGTGCAGCAGATGGCTAAACGCCACGCAATCACACGCAAGATGGAGGCGGTTGAGACCCTCGGCTCCACGACGACCATCTGCTCTGACAAGACTGGGACGCTCACTCAGAACGAGATGACCGCCCGGACGGTCGTCACGGCAGTAAGCACATACACAGTCGAGGGCACCGGCTATGACCCCGTGGGTCGGGTCGTCAACTCCGACGGCCAGACCGCCGACCTCGCCGTCCACCCCGACCTCTCCGATCTCGTGCTGGCCGCCGGTCTCACCAACGACGCCCATGTCGAACAGACGGAAGACCGCTGGCGGGTTGTCGGCGTGCCGACCGAGGGAGCCCTCGACGTCCTGGCGGCGAAAGCCGGCGCAGCCACCGGCGCCGTGACCCGCGTCGGCGCGGTGCCGTTCGAGTCAACCCACAAGTTCGCAGCCACCCTCGACGAGCTCCCGACCGGCTCAACCCCCGACGGCGTGACCCGATTCGTCCACGTGGTCGGCGCCCCGGACCGCCTTCTCGACCGAGCCGACACCGAGCGCTCTGCCGACGGCGGCACCGCACCGCTCAACCGGGCGGCGTGGGAGGAGCGGATCGACGCACTCTCGGCCAAAGGACTGCGCGTGCTGGCCGCAGCCACACGCCCGGCCGACGGTGTCGACAATATCGTGCTGGGCGACCTCGATGGCGGCCTGACTTTCCTCGGCATCATCGGCATCGTCGACCCACCACGCCCCGAGGCAACTGCGGCGATCGCCGAGGCCCACGCTGCAGGTATCCGCGTGAAGATGATCACCGGCGACCACCGCGGGACTGCGACGGCGATCGCCCGTGAGCTGGGCATCGCCCCAGCGGAGGGCGAAGTTCTCGCCCTGACCGGCGCCGACCTCCAAGCGATGGACGACGACGAACTCCGCCGGGTCGTACGTGACGTGGACGTTTACGCTCGTACCTCCCCGGAGCACAAGCTGCGGATCGTGCGCGCCCTGCAGTCTCACGGCGAGGTCGTCGCCATGACCGGCGACGGCGTCAACGACGCCCCTTCGATCACGCTCGCGGACGTTGGCGTGGCCATGGGCATCAAGGGAACCGAAGCGACCAAGGAAGCGGCGGACATCGTTCTCGCCGACGACAACTTCGCGACTATCGAACGCGCTGTCGAGGAAGGCCGGCGGATCTATGACAACATCCGCAAGTCCGTAGTCTTCCTGTTGCCAACCAACGGCGCGCAGGCCCTTGTGATCATCGCTGCGGTCCTGGCGGGGATTGCTCTGCCGCTTTCCCCGGTGCAAATCCTTTGGATCAACTTGGTCACCGCGCTCACGTTGTCGTTGACCTTGGCGAGAGAGCCCGCAGAGCCAGGCATCATGCGGCGCATGCCGCGCTCAGCGACGGAGCAGGTCCTGTCGTCGCGGGCGATCGCCGTCGTCCTCACCGCCTCGGTCGTCATCGGCGTCGCGACCTTCGTCGTTTACCTTCTCGAGCGCGACCGCACCGGCGATTACGCCGTGGCGCAGACGTCCGCAGTCCTGATGCTCGCCCTCGGCCAGCTCGCTTTCCTTTTGAACTGCCGTCTGCTCAACGGTTCCGCGTTCACTGTTCGGGTACTTACCGGGAACCGCAACCTGTGGATCTCGGCCGGCCTGCTGATGGCTCTGCAGATCATGTTCACCTACGCGCCGTTCATGAACGACTGGTTCGACTCAACCCCCATCGGTTTCCACAGTTGGGCACTGACAGCTGGCCTGGCCGTCGGCGTTTTCGTGGTGATGGAAGGTGCCAAGGCCGTCATCCGACGGATTGGAAACCGCACGCCGCGAGAGCAGGGAGCACTGCCCGCAGGAAACGCGACGCATCGGGCTTGACGCTAAGCCTGTATCCACCGGTCGACGTGAGATTCTGACGGCTCGTCAAACCGAGAACGCTCATCTGATCAGGTGCAATAGGACTTGTCTAGAGCTCACTAAGGCTGCTCAGCATCTCTGGACGTCATAGCCTGAACCCATGCGCGCAACTTTGATTGATGAGCGGGATGTCACGGAGGAGATCCATGACGCGGTGTTCCGCGTGTGGGGCCATCTGAATGGCGATGGCGCGGTCGCAGTGTATGAGATGGAGGGCGCCAGCCTGGTTGAGACTATCGACTGGGCGCGCGCGAACTTTCGTGAGGCCTGGTCCCTTTCAGCCGACATCCGCGGGTCGGACCGAGTCACAGCGGTGTGGCTTGTGGGCTCTGACCCGTCCGACCGCCATGCACAAGTCCAAGGGCAAGGAGTTCGACGGCGTGGTGATTGTGGAGGGGCATCACCGAAGCGTGTTTTTCGCGGAGCGGGAAGAAGCCCCGCACTTGGCGACTCGCCGACTCCTGCGGGTAGCGATCACACGAGCGCGGCACAAAGTGGTGATCGTCAGACCGACCGGCGCCGCCCCTCTCACGGGATGATCGATCGCGCCAACGCAGTGTCGAAGTTGGAACGGGCATTTGAGTTGTCGTCACTTACTCGACAGTTCAGAAGCGTCGAGAGACTTCGAAGCTGGTACAGAACCTTCGAGGGACACTCGCGTATGCTGGCACTCACCACCACCGGAGTGAAGCCGAAGGCTGATCTTCCGGGGTTTTGGGGACATGCCTGAGCGCTCCGGGCCTGTGGCGCAGCTGGTAGCGCACCTGCATGGCATGCAGGGGGTCAGGGGTTCGAGTCCCCTCAGGTCCACCAGATGATCCCCCCGGGAACACCGGGGGGATTTGCGTTCCTGCAAGCGAGATGATCGCGGCGTCCGTCCACTACGGTGAGCACGTGATCACCACGCAGCCGCGCTGCCCGCACTGTCGCGGGTTCGTCTACCTCGACACCCTGATCTGTCCTCGGTGCGAGGGCGAGCTCGGGTATCACGTCCTCACCCGTCAGTTCCACGGCATCCGTCACGGCCGCGTGGTGATCGACGGCACCCAGTGGTACGCGTGCTCGAACCGGGAGTGGGCCTGCAATTGGCTGGTGAGCGAGGATGCGCCGGCAGGACGGTGCCTGTCGTGCCGCCTCACCCGCCGGCGACCGGAGTCCGACGACACCGTGGCCCTGGACAAGCTGGCGCGCACGGAGGAAGCCAAGCGGAGACTCCTCCTCCAACTGTCCGACCTGGGGCTCCCGATCGCGCCGTGGCACGCGAAAGAGGGGGGACTGGGTTTCGACCTGCTCTCCAGCCTCACTGACGGCAGACCGGTGACGATCGGGCACGCGAACGGCATCATCACCCTGGATCTCGCCGAGAGTCTCGATGATCGGCGCGAGGCGCTGAGGATTCGTCTGGGCGAGCCGTACCGGACGATGCTCGGACACCTCAGGCACGAGTCCGGACACTACTACCAGAACGTCCTCCTCACCGACGACCGCGCGTGGTGGGCCTGCCGCGACCTGTTCGGCGATGAACGGTCCAGCTACCGCGATGCCCTCGACCGGCACTACCGGCTCGGCGCCCCCGAGAACTGGCACGAATCGTTCATCTCGGAGTACGCGACGATGCACCCCTGGGAGGACTTCGCAGAGACCTTCGCGCACTACCTCCACATCACCGGCACGCTCCAGACGGCGGCGAGCCTCGGTATCCACCTGGATGCCGAGGCGACGACCTTCCGCGACACGGACGTCGTCCCCCAGGCCTCGTATCGGAACGAGTCGGTCCAACGCCTGCTCGATGACTGGGAGTGGATCGCGCAGGCCCTCAACCGGACGAACCGGTCCATGGGGCACGGCGACCTGTACCCCTTCACCCTGGTGGCTCCTGTCCGCCGGAAGCTCTCCTTCATCCACGACCTCGTGACCCGGGCGCCGTTGGACCCCGACGCTCAGATCGCGATCGCGACGGCGGTATCGGTGGACACCGAGCGGGCGTGAGGCGGCGCGCGTACGCTGGAAGGATGCCGTCACCGATACGCGCGGGCGCCGTCGGGCTCTTCCTCGCCGCGAGCATCGTGCTGGGCTCCCTCAGCTCCGTACATGCCGCGGAGGACCCGCCGGACGTCACCGAGACGACGGGGGCGCGCGGCGTCGCCGTCGCGGGGAGATCGGATGAGCTCGCGGCGCACGCCGAGGCGCTCGTGTCACGGATGAACACCGCCGAGCGCGCGGCGAGCGTCGTGATGGGGCACCTGCCGACGACGGACCCGGCCGTCCTCGAGCAGTACATGCGCGAAACGGGCATCGGGGGGTTCATCCTGATGGGCGCGAACATCTCCGCGTCGGAGGGCGAGCTGCGCGCCGTCACCTCGGCGTTGCAGGTCGATCCGGAGCTCCCACCGCTCATCGGCATCGACCAGGAGGGCGGCGACGTCTCCCGCCTTTCGTGGGACGACAATGCCTCCGCGCGGACTCTGAAGAACGCCCCGGTCGACGACGCGGGCACCGCGTTCGCCGCCCGAGCCTCCCTCGTCGCTCGCGCGGGGGCGACCGTGAACTTCGGCGTCGTCGCCGATGTGACCGACGACCCCTCCATGTTCATCTATGCGCGTGCGCTCGGCGCAACACCGCAGTCCGCCGCGGATCACGTCCGTGCCGCCGTCCGGGGCGAAGCGGGTCTCGTGCTGTCCACCGCGAAGCACTTCCCCGGGCACGGAGCCGCCCCCGGGGATTCCCATCAGGGGATCCCGACCACCGACATGACGCGTGCAGAGTGGGAGACGCGTGACGGTGCGCCGTTCCGCGCGGCCATCGAGGCCGGCGTGCCGCTGGTCATGCTCGGCCACCTCGCCTACACCGATGTCGATACCGCACCGGCGTCCCTCTCCTCCGCATGGCACGACATCCTGCGGGACGACCTCGGATTCACCGGTGTCGCGATCACCGACGACCTCGGGATGCTCCAGGCCTCCGGCATCGCCGCATACGACGACCCGGTCGCCAACGCGGTGTCCGCGCTTGCGGCGGGGAACGACATGGTGCTGTCAGTGATGTTCACCACAGCCGATACGGCGCCGGCGATGGTGGCCGGCATCACCGCCGCGGTGGAGGAGGGAACCCTGTCCTCAGGTCGGCTCGAAGAGGCCGCCACCCGGGTGATGGCGCTGCGCCTCTCCACCGCCGCGCAGGGCGACACGCTCATGCCCTGCACGGAATGCACGGCGATCCCCTAAGCGGGCGTCGATGCGGGAGACGCAGCGATCTCGACGAGGCGCGCCCTCAGGCCCGCGCCTAGCTCCGTGAAGATCCGCTGACGTCGCCCGTACTCGGCCTTTCCCGCGGCCGTCTCGATGGCGATCGCTGCGTAGCCCCAGTCGGTCAGATCGTAGGGGGAGGCCCGCATGTCGACCTCGCGGATGTCGCAGGCCAGCTCGAAGCAGTCGAGCAGAAGCTCGCCCGGGACCAGCGGCCCGAGTTTGACGGCCCACTTGTAGAGGTCCATCCCGGCGTGGAGGCATCCCGGCTGTTCGGTGTCGAGCTGGGTGTCGCGCGTCAGCGGGAGGGGATTTCTCGGCGCGGCCGCCGGTGTGAAGAACCGGTAGGCGTCGAAGTGCGTGCAGGCCAGGTCGCTCGACTCGACGACCGCGTCGGTCGCCGCCCGACCCAGCCGGAGCGGGATGTCGTGCCGGATGTCGGGGGAGCGGTAGACCATGGCCCACTCGTGCAATCCGAAGCAGCCGAACCGCGGTCGCCGCCTCGCCGTGGCGACGAGGAGCGCGTGGATGCCGCCGATGAGCGCGGCCTTCTCGTTCCGGAAAGAGTCCACGTCCACCACGAGGTCCTCCGTGGAGTCGGCGCGGCGATACCACCGCCACGACGATCGCCCGGTGTCTCCGGCGTCCCGGAGGACGACACCCGCGCCCGGATGCCAGCGGCGCAGCAGCGCGGGCTTGTAGCCGTAATAGCGGAAGAGGAAGTCCATCACGGGATGCCGCTCGCCCCGGGCTGCACGGTCCCGGTGCGTCCGCGTCATCGCGTCCGCACGCTCATGATGGCGGCGTTCGAGGTCGCGCCACTCTTCCGGCGCGAGCGACACGAACGCGCCGCCGTCGACCGCGAGGAGGCTCATGCGGCGTCCGGGGCCGGCTGGATGAGCTCGGGACCGTTGTTGCGCACGTTCCCGACAGCGCTCCCGATCACGCGATCGTCGAGAGTGTGCACCATACTCGGCGCGGCATCCATAGCGGCGTCGAGGACGTCGCCGACGTTCTCCGTCGAAGGGTCCAGCCATGCGTCGGCATGATCGGCGTCGACCATCAGCGGCATACGGTCGTGGATGTCCGCGAGCGCACCGACGGAGCTCCGGGTGAGGATGGTGAAGCTCAGCACCCAGCGGGCCGGATCCTCGTCGGCGCGACCGGGATCCCGCCACCACTCGTACAGTCCCGCGAGGAAGATCGGGGCGTCGTCGGCGGCGTGGAGGTAGTGGGGGACCTTGCCCGCCGGGCCCGTCTTCCACTCGTACCACCCCGTGCACGGCACGATCGCCCGGCGGGAGACGAGGGCGTTGCGGAACATGGGCTTCTGCTCGACCTCCTCCGCCCGGGCGTTGAACGCACGCGCGCCGATCGAGAGGTCCTTCGCCCAGCCCGGCACCAGCCCCCACCGCGCGGCCTCGACCCGGCGCAGCGGTGGTTCGGATTTCACCGAGTCGAGCACGATCGCCGCACGATCGGTCGGCGCGATGTTGAACGACGGGGCAGGGAGGTCATCGGCGATCACGTCCGCACGGAGCACCGACACCAGCTCTTCACCCGCTCGGGCCACGACGAATCGACCGCACATGCCGGAAAGCCTACGCGCGGGGGCCGACGTCGATCAGCGTGAGACGATCCCCACCTCGCGGAGACGGTCGAGAAGACCCGCGCCGTCGGATTCACTCACCCACGGCACCTCCGCCGCGGCATGGTCGTTGACCGCGGTGCGTCCGCCGGCGAGGACGGCTTCGGCCGGGGAGAGCTTGCGGATCGCCACCGCCGCGACGTTCTCGGGATGCTCGTCCGTGAAGGTCGTGTAGATCTCATTGTCGTGCTGGCCGTCATCTCCGACCAGGAGCCACCGGACGTCGGGGAACTCCTCGGCCAAGCGGCGGAGGTTGGCGAGCTTGTGAGCCATTCCGCTGCGGAACCACCGGTCGTGCGTCGGGCCCCAATCCGTCAGGAGGAGCGACCCCGGCGGGAACAGGTGTCGGCGGAGGAAGCGGTTCAGCGTCGGCGCGACGTTCCACGCCCCCGTGGACAGATAGATGACCGGGCATCCGGGATGCTCGCGGACGACCCGCTCCATCATCACCGCCATCCCCGGCACGGGCTGACGGGCGTGCTCGTCGAGGACGAAGGAATTCCACGCGGCGATGAAAGGGCGGGGGAGCGCGGTCACCATCACCGTGTCATCGACATCCGACACCACACCGAAGCGCGTGTCCGCGCTCACCACGAACACGCGCAGGGGGATCGGGTCGCCGCCCTCGACCGTGACCTCCACGTTCTGCCATCCGGCGGGGAGCGATGCGGGCAGTCGCGTGTCGATGACGCCGCCGCGATCGGCCACCACCTCGTGCGTGCGATCCCCGATCCGGACGGTGACCTGCGCGTAGCCGACAGGGACGGCGACGAAACTCCGCCACCCCCGCACGCTCTCCCAGCCGCCGGAGCGCCGCGCCCGGCCGCCCGCTCGCGGCGGAACGATGAGGACCCGCCCGAGCACACGGACCCAGTCCTCGCCGCCGTAGCCGGGGAACGGGGTCACGGTCGGGGTGAGTCCGCGTGCACGCGCACGCCGCTCGCGCCACGCGTGGAAGCGGTACTCCCATCGGGCGAGCCAGAGGATCTTGGGACGATCGGGGCGGGGGGCGCGCGAAGCCATCGCTTCAGTCTTCCATGCCCTCGCGCGGCGTCGCGGACGCCTCCGAGCCGTCGTCCCCCGTATCGAGGTGCTTGCGCTCGACCCGCGCGATGATCTTCTTCGACACGAACACCAGGATGAGGAAGACGAGGATCACTCCGACGAAGAGGTATCCCGCGAAGTGGATCCGGTCGGCGAGTTCGCGGTACGTGCCGGCGGCAGCGGCGGCGACACCGACGTAGAGGAACGCCCAGATCGTGCACGCCGGCACCGTCCAGGCGAGGAAGCGGCGGTAGGGATACCCGCTCATCCCCACGGTGAGGGGGACGAGCGAATGCAGGACCGGAAGGAATCGGGAGAGGAAGATCGCCGGCCCCCCGCGACGTCGGAGGTAGCGCTCGGAACGGACCCAGTTCTCTTCGCCGATACGGCGACCGAGCCGGGACCGGCGGATCGCCGGGCCGAGCCACCTCCCCAGGAAGAAGCCGATGGTCTCCCCGGCGAGTGCCCCGACGACGACCACGACACCCAGGAGGATCCCCTCGCCGATCGACGCCACTGCTGTGCCCGCGACGATGACGATGGTGTCGCCGGGGACGACCAGTCCGATCAGCACGCTCGTCTCGAGCATGATGGCGATCCCCGCGACGATGGTGCGGATCGCCGGATCGACGGACTGCACCGTGTCGAGCAGCCAGGTGAGGATCTCGTTCACACCCTCGAGCCTAGATCGCCGGCATCCCCCCTAGCCTGGAGGACGTGACGGCATCGACGACGGTGGAGGTCTCCGAGTGGGCGGACCCCGAAGCGGTCTTCGCGGTCTGGGAGCAGCGCTCGGACGACGTCTTCTGGCTGGATGCCGGCCCCGACGCGACGACCGGGTGGAGCTGGGTCGGATCGGGGAAACGCGCCCCGGATGAAGCCGTCGCCTCGGT
>NZ_MEEL01000057.1:0-13926 GCF_001724435.1 Microbacterium sp. SCN 69-37 | reverse complement strand
TCGGACGGTGAGCGTAGGAACTTCCATCCTGGAAGACCTCGACCCCTATCCCGACAGCGACGCGGCCCGGACGTCTACACCGTCAACTGCGAAGAGCCCACAATCGACGATGTGCGAGCAGGCGACATCGAGCCTCACGAAACTCGCTCCAACTGCTCACGCACAACCTCGGCGAGTCTGGCCGACTCCGCGAACTGGATATCGAGCTCCCCGCGCAGGCGCGCGAGCTTCTCCTCAATCTGCTCGCCGTCGGCTTCCGCCTCGGCGGCACCGACATAGCGGCCCGGAGTCAGTGCATAATCAGCGGCCTTGATCTGAGCGAGCGTGGCCGAGTAGCAGAACCCCGGAACGTCGGCGTACTCGTCGGGCGCAGCATCCGATTCGACGCCCCGCCACGTGTGGAACGTTCCCGCGATCCGAGCGATGTCCTCGTACGACAGCGCACGCTCGGCGCGGTCGACCATGTGGCCGAGGTTGCGGGCGTCGATGAAGAGCACCTCGCCGGCGCGCTTGCCCTTGTCCTTCGCGAAGAACCAGACGCACACCGGGATGCCGGTCGACCGGAACAGCTGGGTCGGCAGCGCGACCATGCAGGAGACGAGGTCGGCTTCGACGATCTCGGCGCGGATCTGGCCCTCACCACCCGAGTTCGACGACATCGAGCCGTTGGCCATCACGACGCCGGCCTGACCGCCGGGTGCCAGCTTCGACAGGATGTGCTGGATCCACGCGTAGTTCGCGTTGCCCGCCGGCGGCACGCCGAATCGCCAGCGCGGGTCGGACTCGTTGCGTGCCCAGTCTTTGATGTTGAACGGTGGGTTCGCCATGACGAAGTCGGCCTGCAGGTCGGGGTGCAAGTCGCGGGCGAACGTGTCGCCCCAGCGGGGGCCGAGGTTGCCGGTGAGCCCGTGGATGGCGAGGTTCATCCTCGCCATGCGCCACGTGCGCTCGTTCAGCTCTTGCCCGTAGACCGAGATGTCGGATCCTTCGCCGTGGTGGGCGTCTCGATGTCGGCGAGCGCGCGTCGGAGCGGTGCGATCGTGCGCGGGGCGACGCGACGGAACATCCACCGCTTCCACGATCCCGGCCCGGCGGGCGCCCCGGCGATGTCTGCGGCAACGATCTCAGGCACGAGACCACCGGGATCAACGGTGGTGATGCGCAACACGCGGGCCGGGGAGGCAACGACTTTCGAGCCGTCGGTGTCGACCCACGCGGCGGCGGAGGGGCTGGTGCGGAAGATCACATCGCCGGGGCGGGTCAGCTGCGCCGAAGGGTGCCGGGTCGCGAACGCGAGGTGCTCGACGCGGTTGCGGCCGATCGACCCGAGTTCGTCAAGATCGGATGCGGTCACGACGATGAGTCCTTCTGGGCCCAGCAGGTCAGGGTCGAGGCGGGTGCCTTGAACCCTCCTCAAGTGCCCGGCATTGATGAGTTCCTCCACGGACGTGGCGCGCGGGACGTCGTGCGGATCGGGCACGAACTCGATCGGCTCGATGTCGGAGCGAACCGCCTCGGCCGCGATGTCGAGGAGGGCAGGAAGTTCTGCCGCGTCCTCGGTCGCAGTTGCACGCTGTCGCGTCGCCGATGCCACCAGGGAGCCGCTTCGTGCCTGGAGCGACGTCGTGCGCACAAAGGCCGCGAACCGGAACTGATGCGCGCGCAGGGCCCGACCAGCGCCCATGCCCGCCATCAGGTCCGAGATCAGGTCGGCGCGCGTCGCGGGGGTGAGCTTCACGCCGGTGAGATCTGCGACCGCGGTGATTCGCTGCGCGGGTGCAACCTCGACTGTTGGCTCCCCGAGTATCCAGAGGGCGAGGGATTCGCGCACCGCACTGTCGACGAGCCCGGCTGGCAGACGTGCGATGCCTCGCACACGGCCGGAGCGAAGGATGTCTGCGCGCGCTTGCTCTTCGGTGGGCGACAACGGGTCGACGAGCGCCCGCGCGGGGCCGATGACAACCGCCGCATCCGCGCTCCGCAGCGAAAGAGAGACGTCGTCCACCGCTCGCAAGATGGCGACCCCGTCCTCGCCGCGACCAGAAGGAACGCGGACGACGAAAACCGAGCGGCGGGCCGGGTCGGCTTCGTCGGCGACCCAATGATCATCGACGAGCAACTGGCGTCGCACGTGGCGAGACTCCGCGCCGACCGGCACAACGATGTCCACATCGTCGCCGAGCCGGCGCGCGACCGACGAGGACAGCGCGGCGTCCCTCGCATCCAGTGTCACCGTGGTGTCCTGACCGGCGAGGGCGAGCGTGGCGTCGACGACCAGGGCGATCGCGTCGGCGACGAGCGGTCCAGCCGATCCCGCAACCCGGTCCGAAGCGGCGTGGCGGCGGGCGACAAGCGCCAGCGCGGCCGACGGCGAGTACGCCGCGTCGACGAGGCGGGTGGCGTAGGAGAGCCACGGCGCTCCCCGGTCCACGTGAGCGAAGATCTCACGCCGCAGCAAGCGATCGTCAGGGTCCGCGGCGTCGGCAGCCTCTTTGACCTCTGAAGGCGTGAGTTCGGCAAGCTCGTCGACCTGCGCACACAGAGCGATGAGTGCCTGCAGTTCGGCGACAGAGGCCGCGTCGGAGAAGGAGAAGTCGGCTGGAGCTGCAGCCGCCGCCGCGTCCCCACGCGCCTCCGGATTGTTGCCATGTCCGGTGCGCACGAGCCAGTCGGCGACCTGATCGGCCTCGAAACAGGCCCGGCCGCCCTCGACGTTGATCGCCCGCGGGAAAGGATCCGGCGACGACGCGAACCTCGACCGCCACATCGATGCCACGGGTCGCTGCACACCGGCCAGCCGGGCGACGCCGGCCAGGTCGATGAGGAGCGAAGGCGCTGTGGACATGGGGCCAACCTACTCCGCACCAGGAATTACTGCCGTCTCATGGCGATAAGGCGGCTTATCACAGGCCTGTTCTTTCCCGACACGGTTCTGTTCCACGATCTGTTTGGCGGCATCACGTCGCTGTCGCAGGCGGGGCGTTGCGGGGGGCCGCCCCGTCTGCGGGTTCCACCTCCCGCCCCTGGAGATGCTCATGACCCCCATCACACCGGCAGGCGGCGGCGCGACCGACGTCGTCGCGGACGCGGTCTCGTTCCTTGTCTCCGACCGCGCGTCGCGCACGACCGAAGCATCACTCGATGTGAGCGGAGGAAGCACCATCGGCGGCCGACGATCCGGAACCGGTACGGTCGCGCTGCGCTAGTAGTCGCCGTCGAGCTCACCGACCCCGTGAGCGTCGCCCCGCGCTGGGATAGATCGACCGCTCGTCGCGCTGAGGAGATCACCCTGACCTTCACCACCGTCCTCATAGGCTGGAAGCCATGAGTCTCATCGACCCGAAAGCCGCGGCCGCCGAAAGGGATCGAAAGCTCGTCGGCTCGCCACGGGCACTGACGGCCACCCTCCTCTGGGGGCTCGCCGGCTTCGCCGCCGCGACGGTCATCGGCTTCGGCATCGGCGGTTTCTTCGACCAGGTGCGCATCGTGTCGCTCAACAGCGTGTTCAGCACCTGGGACGGCGGCATCCTCGTCGCCGTCCGCTCGACGGCGCTGCCGGTGGGCATCATCGGCAGCATCATCACGATGGGCGCCTACTCGGCGTGGAACCACCGCTACACGGGCCGACGCACGTACTACGCCTTCCTCGGCCCGGCATCGATCGTCCTCCTCGGCCTCGCGACCGGCGTGCTCCTCTCGCTGCCGATGTGGGCGGCGCCGGATGCCGTTGGCGTCGCCGTCGACCCCGTCTTCCACGAGGACGAGGCCTGGGGCGTCGGTGCGTGGATCATGTACACCGGTATCTGGTGGCTGCCGGGCATCTTCATCGCCCTGGGTCTCACCAGCATCATCGGCCGCGTGCGCGCCCAGCGCTTCCGCCGGCGCAACACCGACCTGGCCGCCGAACTCCTCGCCAGCGGCCGCCTCGTCGACGCGGAGGTCACCTCGTCGCCGCTGTTGTCGGCGGAGGCCATGACCGCCTCGCGCGCGGCCGTCTCCCTCACGTTCGCGTTCGACGACGGGCAGGGTGCACGGCGCTGGGTGACGTGCCTCGCCCTCCTGCCGCCACGCGAAGTACCCGCCGAGGGCGAGACGCGTCCGCTCGTGTTCGACCCCCGCACGCCCTCCGACGTGAAGCGGATCTTCGTCTCTCCGACGGGAGACCTCGAGCCCTCGGCGTTCGTCGCCGTGCGCGCCGCCTGAGTCGGACACCGACGCCGACGCGCCTGGTACCTTTCCCCGTGCCGCGCACCGCGCGGGGGCGGGTGATCGGGGATCGTCGCGGTCGAGACAGGACGACCCCAGAGGCACGCCCGTCAGAGACAGGTATCGACGACGGTCTGATCGTCGAGCACGGCGACGATCCGCTCGGCCAGCGGCCAGTACGGGGCGTAGTGCGTCGGATCGCGATTGATCTGCACCCGATGGGCGACCTCCGTGGGCGCCGTCGCCGACCGCTCGGGCTCGGGCACCTTCTCGACCATGGCGCGGTAGAACAGGCTCGCCGCCGTGTAGGGATCGAGCCGCTGCTCCCGCGTTCCCCAGCCGTCCTGCTGCTGGAAGAGACCGATCGAGGTCGTGCGTGAGCCGTCGGGGTTGGTCACCCCGCTCGTCTCCCAATCGCCGTAGTCGATGTTCTGCAGACTCGACTCGCCCAGCGCCGTCATCACCGCGATCGTCTGGTCGCGCACAGGCAGTCCGGCATCGCGGCCGGCCGCCACGATGCTGCGTGCGTTGTCGAGCTGCTGCCGCCCGAATCCCTCGGCCTCCGCGCAGACGGCGGCATGGCGCACGGCCTGCCCGATCGCCACCCCCGCCACGCCCAGCCCGATGGCGAGCACGGCCACCACCGCCAAGGCGACCGCCCGGCGACGACGCAGCTGCCGCCGCCGTCGGGCGCTGAGCACCGGACGACGGCGAACGGATCGACGCCTCGCCGAGCCGCCGCGGCCGGATGTCGAGGAGCGCGAGGTCACCGCGGCATCCTGTCACGCGCGACTATCCGTCACCCGAACGTCGGCTGATCACCGGCCGGAGGGCACCCGACGATGGGGATGACGCCGCCTCAGCCGATCGGCTCCACGGCGTCGCGCACGCGGCGCCCGGCGGCGCGCACGGCGCCGATGGATGCCGCGATCACCAGGACGATTCCCACGATCTCCAGCCACGCGAGATGCTGTCCGAGCAGTGCCCAGCCGGCCAGCGCCGCGACTGCCGGGGCGAGCGACATCAGAATGGCGAACGCCGCCGCCGGTAGGCGCCGCAGCGCGATCAGCTCGAACGCGTACGGCAGCGTCGACGACAGCAGGGCGACCGCGGCGCCGAGCGCGAGCATCTCCGGCCGCAGCAGCGCTGCGCCCGCCTGGACGATGCCGAACGGCAGCGACACCACGGCGCCGATCGCCATCGCGATGGCCAGCCCGTCCAGGCGCGGGAACGCGGCACCCACGCGCGCCGACGCGAGAATGTAGATCGCCCAGCTCGCCGCGGCGCCGAGGGCGCACAGCACGCCGAGGAGGTCGAGTCGATCCCATCCGCCGCCGGCCAGGGCGACGACGCCGATGAGTGCGACGCCGGCCCACAGCCAGGACGAACGACGGCGCCCGGCGATGATCGACAGCGCGAGCGGGCCGAGCACCTCGATCGTGACCGTCACTCCCAGCGGCAGACGTTGCAGCGCGAGGTAGAACAGCCCGTTCATCGTGCCCAGGACGACGCCGAACACGATGACGTCGCGCCACGCGTTCGCCCCGTGACCGCGCAGCCGTGGCCGCGCGACGGCCAGAAGGATCAGCGCGGAGAACGCGAGGCGCAGCATCACCATGCCCAGGGCGCCGACGTGCGGGAACAGCGTGACCGCGATCGCGGCGCCGCCCTCCTGACACACCAGTCCGGCGACGACGAGGCCGACCGCGGCCGGTGCTCCAGATGCGGGGGTGCGCGCGGCGCTCACGCGGCGCTCATCGGCAGCTCACACCGTGCTCGATCTCACGGGATCGGGCATACCGCGGCGGCCGTCACCTGCGCGGCCATGTCCTCCGCCGTCCACGGCAGCCCCGCCTGCGGGGCGGTGCGTCCCGAAGCCGCCGGCGCCTTCGACGCGATGGCCGCGAGCTCCCACGCGAGACTGCGGACGAGGTCGCTCGACGCCCGCGAGTTGTTCAACGTGACGACGACGCTCATCCCAGTCGTGCTGTCGGCGAACGCGGCCGTCAACGCACCGGGGACCGAGCCGTACTGCCCGACGAGGCTGCCGGCCTGGTACGCCCCACCACGCGCGGTGAACCACGACGGACCGTTCGCCACCGCCGGCAGCGGGTTCTCGAAGCGGCCCGGCGCGTCGTAGGGACGGAGCCCCATCGCCAGCGCCTGCACGTATCGACCCGTGTCGGCGAGATCGCTGATGACACCGGATGCCGTGAAGCCGGCACTCGACGACAAGCCGACCACCGGGGTGGGAGCGGTGCACGCCGCGCTGCCATCGGCCGCGGTGCCCGTCCACAGGCCGTCCAGCTCGGCGGTGCCGTTGTCGGGCAGCGATGTGGAGGTCATCCCGTTCGGACCGAACACGTACTGCTGATAGAGCTGCGACGCGGTCTTGCCGGTCGCGCGCTCGAGGGCGAAGCCCAGCAGCACGTACCCGGTGTCGGAGTCGGCGAACACGGTTCCGGGCTGGGCGGTCAGTCCGCGCGACATCCCGAAGGCCATCAGCTCCCGCGGCGTCCAGACACGGGAGGGAGTGGCGCGTATGCGCGCGTCGATGCTCGGATCGTGCGGACCGATCCCCGACGTCGAGTCGCAGAGCTGACCGAGCGTCAGGCCGTCCCGAGCGCCCTGGTCCCCCAGGCCCGTCACATATTTGCCGACCGGATCATCCAGCGAGACCACGCCGTCGTGGACGAGCCCGTAGAGCACGTCGCAGGTCATCGACCGCGTCACCGCACCGGCGTGGAAGGTCATGGCGTCGTTCACCGCGGCGCCGCCGGGAGCGACCGTGCCGACGCCCGCGTCCCAGACACCCGCCCACGGAACACGCACGCCTACGATCGCAGCCGAAGCCCCCGAGGCCGCCACCGCACGCTCGACGGCCGTCTGCAACTGGGCCTGCACATCGCCGCCGATGGCGGCATCCACCTGATCCGGCAGTGGCAGCGCTACCGTGTCGGTCGACGAGCACGCGGCCAGCGCGATCGCCACCGCGAGCGTGCCGGCTACCGCCGCAAGACGCCGCGATCGACGAAAAGCCCGCATCCTCACCCCCTGGTCAGTCCCTTCAGCGTAGATCACGATGCGCAGACGACCCGACGCCGTGACGCTCCTGTGACGAATCCGTCGCGGGAGCCATTGCGCCGGCGCAGACCCGTGGCACCGCGCACACCCGCCCCTAAGGTGGGTGCCATGGCGCACACCTTCGACGACGACACTCTGACCGGCGTTCTCGGCCACATGAACGACGACCACTCCGACGACAACCTGCTCATCGCGCGGGCGTTCGCGCCCGAGGTCGACGTCGTGGCATCAGAGATGGTCACGTTCGACGGCGCGGCCGGTCAGTGGCACGTCACGCTCGCCGACGGCGGCGAGGACGTCATCCGCGTCTCCTGGCCCGGAGGGCAGATCAGCGAGCGTCGGGACGTGCGCCGCGAGATCGTCGCGCTGTACGACGAGGCGTGTGCACGACTGGGGATCACTCCGCGCCCGCACGGATGACCACAGGGGCCGTCCGGCCGCCCAGCGATCCCGCAGACAACCTTCAGTTTAGGTGAGCCTTAGTTTCAGATACACTGACGGTTGTGACCGAGCCGATCCCGTTCTCCACCGCCCTGCGCGAGCGTTCGCGCACCGCCCACTCCGGCAGCGAGCACGCCGGGTTCATGGACGACCTCATGCGCGGTCGCGGCACGCGCGACGACTACGTCGCGCTCGTCGCCCAGCACTGGTTCATCTACGACGCCCTCGAGGCCGCCGCCGACGCGATGCGCGATGACCCGGTCGCCGCGCCCTTCATCAGCGAGAAGCTCACGCGCCTGCCCGCCATCGAGGCGGATCTCGCCTTCCTCATCGGCGACGACTGGCGCGAACGCATCGCGCCGCTTCCGACGACCCGCCGCTACGTCGAGCGCATCCGCGAGGTGGGCACGACCTGGCCGGGCGGCTTCGTGGCCCATCACTACACCCGCTACCTCGGCGACCTCTCCGGGGGCCTGTTCATCGGAAAGCTCATGGCGCGCCAGTTCGGCTTCGAGACGAACGGCATCGGCTTCTACCTCTTCGACCAGATCGCCGACCCCGCCGCTTTCAAGGATGTCTATCGCGAGCAGCTCGACGCCGTCGCATGGGATGCCGAGGAGCGCGAGCGCGTCATCGATGAGGTGCTGGCCGCGTACCAGTTCAACACCGACCTCTTCGTCGATCTCGCCACCGCCAAGGCCGCCGCCGCGGCATCCGCCTGACCCGCGTTTCGACTCCTCGCGGGCCGGTCAGAAGCCCGCGGCGCGGACCCCGGCCATGAACCGGCGGACGTCGGCATCCACGAGGATGTCGCTCGGGCGCAGCGGGCGCGACAGGTAGAGGCCGTCGAGCGAGGTCAACCGCGACAGCGCCACGTACGTCTGCCCGGGTGCGAACGCTCCCGAGCCCAGGTCGATGACGGCGCGGTCGTACGTCTTGCCCTGCGACTTGTGGATCGTCACCGCCCAGGCCAGTCGCAGCGGGAACTGCGTGAACTCCGCGACGATCTCGCGGGTGAGCTTTCGCGAGCCCGGGTCGTACGCGTAGCGGAACCTCTCCCAGACGGCCGGCTCGACGTCGACCTCTTCACCGTCCAGCTCGACCCGCACCGTCCCCCCGGCGATGCGCGTGACGGTGCCGATCGAGCCGTTCACCCAGCGCGGGCCGTCGCCGCGACCGCCCACATCGTTGCGGAGGAACATGACCTGCGCGCCCACCTTGAGCTGCAGCTCGGTGTCGGCGGGGTACGACGCCTCGCCCCGCCCGAAGTCGCCGCTGACGTCGGCGCGCGCCGTCTGCACCGCGCCCGGCAGGGCGTCGAGGTGGCGCTGGTTGATGCGCGACACGATGTCGTTGCGGGTCGCCAGGGTGATGATGGGAGGCTCGCCCTCGACCGGTTCGGGCACCGGGCGGGCACCCGCGGCGTTCAGCATGCCCGCGATCTCGGCGGTCACCACCCCGTGGCGGACGGCGTTGAGCATCGCCTTGAAGCCGTCGTCGGACTGGCGGTGGATCTGGCGCAGTTCGCGGATGTGCAGGGGCGCCCCGACGCGGCCGAGATCGAGCAGCCCGTCGGAGCGGATCGCCGAGCCGTCCGTCGAGGGGCCCGCCCACACCTGGGCGTCGAAGAACCAGAACGAGCGGTAATGGTCCTGGATGTAGCGCAGCTCATCGCCGCGCGGCGGCACGGGCGAGAGCTGGTAGGGGTCGCCGAACATGATGATCTGCACGCCGCCGAACGGCTCCGAGCGCCGGCCCCGCGCTTGGCGGAGCGAGCGGTCGATGGCATCCATCAGGTCGGCGTTGACCATCGACACCTCATCGATGACGAGGGTGTCGATCGCCTTGAGCACCCGCCGCGCGGGTTCGGACTGCTCCAGCTCGCTGTCGGCGATGAGGCCGATCGGCAACCGGAAGAGGGAGTGGATCGTCTGCCCCTCGACGTTCAGGGCAGCCACCCCCGTCGGGGCGCAGACGGCGATCTGCTTCTCGGTGTTCCAGGCGACGTGCTGCAGGAGAGTGGACTTGCCGGTGCCCGCGCGCCCGGTCACGAAAACGTGCTCCCGCGTGTCCTCGATGAGGCGGAAGAGCTCCTCCTGCTCGGCGGAGAGGGAGGGGATGCTCACCGGATCCATGCTAGCCATCAGGAAGGGTTTCCTAGACTGGAGCTGTGGACGGGGTGGTGGGTGAGCAGGCGCGCGCCGCAGAGGCGGGTACGGATGCCGCGACGCGCCGTTCCCCGGCCCGTCGCGGAAGCCGCCGACTAGCGTTCGACCTGACCGCCCTGTCGGTCGTCGGTCTGCTCCTGGTGGGCGCGATCGGGGCGGCGACCGCCACGGTGTACCGCGATCTGTACAGCCCCGGCGCCTTCGTCACGCGCTATCTCGATCTGCTCAGCCAGGGGCGCGTCCCCGAAGCCCTCGCCCTGCCCGGCGTGCCGATCGCATCCTCCGATCTCACGGATGCCGGGCTTCCCACCGATGCGAGCGAAGCCCTCCTGCGCCGCGCGGCGCTTGCCCCGCTCAGCGACATCCGTGTGGTGGGCGAGCAGGAATCCGACGGGGTCGAGCTCGTGACGGTGTCGTACCACGCCGGCCCGCACGCCGGCACGTCCACGTTCCGCGTGGAGCGGGCGGGGTGGGTCGGACTGGCACCGACCTGGCGATTCGCGCAGAGCCCGCTGGCGGTGATCGATCTGACCCTGCGCGGTGCCACCGCCTTCTCCGTGAACGGGTTCGCGGTCGACACCCGACAGGTCTCGCCCAACGGCACGAACGCCGATCCGCTGACCCCGGTCGCGCTGCTCGTGTTCTCGCCCGGCCTCTACTCGATCTCGGTCGACACCCCGGTCTCCTCCAGCCCGGGCGTGGCGGTTCTGTCCGATACGCCGCAGGCCGAGGTGCCCGTGGACATCCAGACCCAGCCGACCTCCACCTTCGTCGATGTCGTGCAGGAGCGCGTCGAGTCGTTCCTCACCGCCTGCACGACCCAGCAGGTGCTGCAGCCCACCGGGTGCCCGTTCGGGCTGCAGGTGCGCAACCGCATCCTCGAGCCCCCGGTGTGGTCCATGGTCGACCAGCCCAAGATCTCCCTGCAGCCCGACGGCGCCGGGTGGTCGATCGTCCCCGCGAATGCCGCGGCGCACGTGGTCGTCGACATCAAATCGATCTTCGACGGCTCGGTGACCCACGTCGACGAGGACGTGCCGTTCCGGGTCGGCGGCACGATCACGATGCTCCCCGACGGGACCGCCTCTATCCAGGTGCAGTCCGGCGGCTGAGCCCGACGGGGCTGCCGCCGTCAGCGTGTGAGGCGGGCTTCCCGTGCGTCCCGGGCCGCGAGCTGCGCGAGCTGCGCGTTGTAGGCCTCCAGCTCGGCATCCCCCGTCCGATCCGCATGACGATCGCCGCGACGCTGGGCACGCTCATCGGTGCGACTCCACTGGATCGCCACCGTGATCGCCAGAATCAGGGTCGGGATCTCGCCGATCGACCACGCGATGCCGCCCCCGGTGTACTGGTCCACCAGCGGGGCCTCCCCCCACGTGCGCCCCATCGAGCCGAACCATTCGGCCACGAACAGTCCCGACGACATCATGATCGAAATGCCGAAGAACGCGTGCATCGCCATCACACCGATCAGCGTGAGCAGCCGGAACGGGTAGGGGTAGCGCAACGGCACGGGGTCGATGCCGACGAGTGACTGCACGAACAGGTAGCCCGAGATGAGGAAGTGGGCGACCATCCACTCGTGTCCCAGGTGGTCGTAGAGCGTCCAGCGGAAGAGGTCGGTGTAGTAGAACGCCCAGAGCGATCCGACGAACATCGCCGCCGCGAACAGCGGGTGGGTGACCACGCGGGCGAACGGCGTGTGCACCGCCCACAGGATCCACTCACGCCCCCCACGCGAGCCGTCGTCGCGCTTGGCGATGGCCCGGGAGGCCAGAGTGACGGGGGCGCCGAAGACGAGCATCATCGGAATGGCCATCGTCAGCAGCATGTGGCCCATCATGTGCATGCTGAACAGATAGTCCTGATAGGCGTTGATCGGACCGCTCGTCACCCAGAGCAGGGAGAGCATGCCCAGCACCCACAGCAGCGTGCGGTAGATCGGCCAGCGATCGCCCCGGCGGTGCAGACGCCACGCACCGGCGAGGTAGAAGAAGAGGCCGAAGCCGACGGCGAACGCCCACAGGATGTCGATGTCCCACTGCGTGAACCAGCGCGAGATGGTCAGTTCGGGGGGCAGGGGCACCTCGGTGAGGATCTCCGCCGGCGTCTTGACGTCGGGAAGGCGCGTGTCGACCGGCGGCGGCGTGCGCGACAGCGCCACCGCCGCTCCGCTGGCGATGCCCATGAAGACGATCTCGAGCGTCACCAGACCCCAGAACCGCCGCGACGAGCGCTCTGCGCTCGGCTTCTCGTCACGCTGAATGCGGGAGATGAGCCCGGTGCGGTACCGCGCGCCGAGCGCCCCCATCAGCAGCAGGGCGACCACCTTCACGCCGAGCAGGACCCCGTAGGCGGACAGCAGGTACTTGGGCTCGACGATGCCGACGGCCGCGCGCGCGACCCCCGAGAGCGAGACGACGACGAAGGCCACCAGGGCGATGCTCGAGTACCGCGCGAGGGCGTCGCCCAGCTCGGCGCCGCGCAGCTGGGGTCGCAGCACCGTGAGCAGCAGCAGGCCGCCGAGCCATGCGGCGGCGGCGATGATGTGCAGCGCGAGTGCGGAGACGGCGATGTTGTGGCCGGCGTCGTCGCCGGAGTGGCCCTGCGTCGCCATCGGCACGAGGCTGGCGATGGCCAGCGCGGCGACGAACAAGGTCGAGATCCATCCGCGGACGGCGAAGGTGAGCACCGTGAGCGCCGCTCCGGCAAGGGTGGTCAGCGCCCAGGCGCGCCCCGGGTCGGTCGACACGAGAAAGCGCCCCAGCTGGCCGCCGAACTCGGCACCCGCGTTCGGGGTGGCGTTGAAGATGTTGACGAACGTGAAGAAGGCGGTGAACCCGCTTGCGACGGTGAAGAGGGCGGCCGAGATGGATGCCACGTCCAGCGCCGTGTCGAAGGGGCGCTCCCCGGCGCGCAGCGCGAAAAGCGCGAGTACGAGGGATCCGATCATGCCCGCCGCCGACAGGTTCACGCCGAGGGTGACGATCGGCAGCCCCCAGCGCACGACCGGTCCGGCGTCGCCGACGAGCAGCGGGGCGGCGCCCCCACCGTACAGGAGCCCGAGCACGAGGGCGACGAGGGCGGCCGCGACGAGGATCGCCGGGCCCACGAAACGCATCACACGGGTCGGGATCACCCGTCCAGCCTACGCGGCGCCGGACACGCCGAAGGGGGGATGCCGAGCGGCATCCCCCCTCGTGAAGGGCCGTACTTACTTGACGGCGGCCTTGAGCTTGGAGCCCGCGGTGACCTTGACGCGCTTGCCGGCGGCGATCTTGATCTCCTCGCCCGTCTGCGGGTTGCGGCCCGTGCGCGCGGCGGTGGCGACCTGCTCGAACGACAGGAAGCCGGGGATCGTGACCTTCTCGCCCTTGGCGACGGCCTCGGAGACAGCCGAGAACAGGCCGTCGACGACGCGGCCGACGGTGGCCTGGCTCTCGCCGGTGGCGCTGGCGATGCTTGCGACGAGCTCAGTCTTGGTGATAGCCATTGGGGTTGTCCTCCAGACGGCAGCGGATGCCGCCTTCAGTGAGATCGGACCGGACGGCGAACGCCCGGTTTGGTCGATGGGACCGCACCCGAATATACCTACGATCCCCGGAAATCCGCGGATTTACGCCCCCCTGAGGTCATCTTCCCCGGCGTGTCGGCATCGAATGGTGACGGATGAGGCTGGTGTGACCGCGGCATCCGCCTGCTGCTCGGCCCCGGACGGGAACGCAGAAGGCCCGCCCCTGACGGGACGGGCCTTCGAGACGTGTGCGTCGGTGCTTACCAGCTCGACTTGGTCACACCGGGCAGCTCGCCCTTGTGCGCCATGTCGCGGAAGCGGACACGCGAGATGCCGAACTTCGACAGGTAGCCGCGGGGGCGACCGTCGATGGCGTCGCGGCCACGCAGGCGCACGGGCGACGCGTTGCGGGGCAGCTTCTGCAGGCCGACGCGGGCGGCCTCGCGGGCCTCGTCGGTCGCGTTCGGGTCGACGAGGGTCTTCTTCAGCTCGGCACGCTTCTCGGCGTAACGG
>NZ_MEEL01000056.1:0-15253 GCF_001724435.1 Microbacterium sp. SCN 69-37 | reverse complement strand
GTCTTCTTCTCCACCGGGATCACTGGTGGTCTTCCCATGTCGAACTCTCCGCTCAGGACTCAATCAATGGTCCTGCCACAAAGTCTGACGCGCGACACCGACTCGAAAGGAACTCCCATGTCGAACACCACCGAGACCGTCGACGTGCCCGTCCCGTGCATCGTCACGACCCCGGCCGGCACCTTCCGCGGCGCCGTCCGCGACGCGGTGCACTCGTGGCGCGGCATCCGCTACGCCGAAGCCCCCGTCGGCGAGCGCCGCTGGCGCGACCCGGTTCCGGCGACCCTCGCGAGCGGTGAGGTCGACGCCACCGCGTTCGGTGCGGCCTGCCCCCAGGTGCGCACGCCCGCGATCGCCCTGGGCGATGACGCCGTCCTCGACGAGGACTGCCTGATGCTCAACGTGTGGGCACCCGACGCCGACGCCCCGGCGGGTGCGCGACCGGTCATGGTGTGGCTGCACGGCGGCGCCTACACGTTCGGCGCGTCCAGTCAGCGCACCTACGACGCGACCTCCCTGGTCTCGCGTGGCGACGTGGTCGTCGTGACCCTCAACTACCGTCTGGCCGCGTTCGGCTTCCTGGACCTGTCCGGCCTTCTGCCCGACGGCGGCTTCGACCGCAACCTGGCGCTCAAGGACGTGCTGGTGGCACTGCGGTGGGTGCAGGAGAACATCGCCGCGTTCGGCGGCGATCCCCACCGCGTGACCGTGTTCGGCGAGTCCGCCGGCGGCGGCCTGGTGACGACGCTGCTGGCCACTCCCTCGGCCGCGGGTCTGTTCCACCGGGCGATCGCGCAGTCCTCCCCCGCGTCCAGCATGTACGGCATCGACCGGGCGCGAGATGTCGCCGAGCGCTTCGTGCGAGAGCTCGGCATCGACCAGACGGATGCCGTCGCCACCGTCGCGGCGCTGCGCGCGGCATCCGCCGACGAGCTCGTGACTGCGGGGATGGCGGTGTACGCCCAGGTGCCCGACGAGGCGCCCGGCACGCTCGCGTTCGCGCCGATCGTCGACGGCGGCCTGCTGCCGGAGGCACCGGCGACCGTGCTGCACGAGGGCCGCGGACTGCCCGTCCCGCTGATGATCGGCACCAACAAGGACGAGGCGTCGCTGTTCAAGTTCATGAAGTCGCCCCTCATGCCGATCACCGAGGAGCGCATCATGACGATGTTCTCCGACATGGCCGCCGACAACCCGACCGTCGAGCTGCCCTCGGTCGCCCAGGTGCAGACGGCGTACGAGAACGTGCGCAAGAACGCCGTGGGCCCGGGCGTCGCCCGCGACATCGGCTTCCGCATGCCCACCGTGTGGATCGCCGAGGGTCACGCCGCCACGGCCCCGGTCTGGCTCTACCGCTTCGATCACGCGGCGCCCTTCCTGCGACTGATCGGCCTCGGCGCCACCCACGGCAGCGAGCTGGCGTACCTCTGGGGTGTCTTCGCGAGCGGCCCCAAAGACCTCACGTTCCGCCTCGGTGGCAAGCGTGCCGGCGAGGCGATCTCTGCCCGTATGCAGGAGCGATGGGCCGCCTTCGCTCATGGGCGCACGCCTGACGCGGAGGGCGTCACGGGAGCCCCGCACTGGCCCGCCTACGATCCTGCCGACTCCCGTGCGACGTTGGTGATCGAGCGCCACGACAGCGTCGTCGACGATCTGGACGCCGCCCTGCGCGCCGCATGGGGCGATCAGGTCCTCGACTTCCACTGACCACGCGCCGCCGCCGCGCACCTTCGAAGGAGCCCGCTCATGTCCGACACCTGCACCGCCGCCACTGCCCTGAGCCGCGACCACCTCGCGCCCGCCATCGCCGCGGCCGGCGTCACCATCGCACCCGCCCACCATGGCGCGCCCAGCCGCTCGGACGAACGCGGCACGACGACAGCGACAGCCGACCTCCTGATCGTCGGCCGCATCGCGACCGGTGATCCCGCCGCTCCGCGCGCGGAGGCGATGGCGGTGCGCGACGGCCGCATCCTCGCCGTGGGTTCGGCGGCGGACCTGGACGGCCTCACCGGCCCCGCGACGAAGATCCTGTCTCCCGACGGGGTGGTCATCCCGGGCCTCATCGAACCGCATGCGCACATCTGGGTGTCGCTGCTGACGCTCGAGTGGACCGACGTCTCGCACGCCGCCTGCCCGCGCTTCGACGACGTCGTCTCGGTTTTGACGACCGCCGCGCAGGCGACGCCGGCGGGTCAGTACGTGCTCGCGAAGCTGTTCGATCCGAGCCTGTACCCCGGCGAGCCGGCCCTCACACGGGACATCCTCGACCGGGTCGCGATCGACCGCCCGATCGTCGTGCTCAACGCATCGATGCACTTCGCCTACGCCAACAGCGCGGCCTTGGATGCCGCCGGCATCACCGAAACCACACCGCAGCCGACCGGGGGCACGCTGGAAAAGCGCGACGGGCGGCTCACCGGCGTGGTCGGGGAGTCTCCCGCGGTGACGATGCTGCTCGCGAACCTGCCGCGACCCACGGCGGCGGACGTGGGTCACGGCATCCGTCAGGTGCTGAACGAGTTCGCCGCGGCCGGCGTGACCTCGATGCGTGAAGCGATGACCGGCACGCTGGCCGGGGTGAGCGAAGTCGCCCTGCTGCACCAGCTCAACGGCGCCGAACGGCTGCCGGTGCGGGTGTCGACGGCGCAGTTCTCCTCCCTGGCGGGGTGCGCGACACCGGCCGAGGTCGCCCAGGCGTGGAAGGCGGCCGGGGTGACCCCGTTCAGCGGAGATGGAATGGTCCGTGCCGACGCGTGGAAGATCGTGGCGGACGGTTCGAACCAGGGCCGATCCGGCTACTTCCTGCAGCCGTATCTGGGCGAGACCTCGGGAGGCCACGCGAACTGGACGCCGGAGAGCCTGCGCGAGGTGATGCGCGCCGGTCTCGATGACGGCTGGCAGCTGATGATCCATACGAACGGCGACGCCGCCGTCGAGTTCGCCCTCCAGGCGGCGGAAGAGCTGCTGCCGCGCTGCGGTCAGAACGATCTGCGTCACCGCTTCGAGCACGCCTCGGTGACCACCGACGACCAGCTTGTACGGATGGCGGCGGCCGGAGTGTCACCGAGCTTCCTGATGGACCACGTCTACTACTGGGGTGCGGCCTTCCGCGACACGATCCTCGGCCCCGAGCGCGCCGCGCGACTCGATCGCCTCGCCTCGGCGTACCGCGCGGGACTGCGCCCCAGCCTGCACTCCGACTACAACGTGACGACGGTGCGGCCCCTGCGCAGCGCCCGCACGGCGGTGCTGCGCCGTCTCGAGGCCGACGCCACGGTGCTCGCGCCGGAGGAGCGTGTCAGCCCGGCGCAGGCCCTGTCGGCGATCACCGCCGATGCCGCCTGGCAGATCCACGCCGACGATCGCGGCACGCTCTCCGCCGGCCGGCGGGCGGACTTCGCCGTCGTGGACAGCGATCCGTGGACGAGTGATCCCGAGAGCTGGGATCGCATCGCCGTGCACGCGACCTACATCGACGGCGTTCCCGCCTTCACCGCCTGAGCGCCACTTCCGCTCGCCTCTCCCACCCGAAAGCACCCTCATGACCACCACATCACCGACGTTCGTCGTGCGCTCGGCGCACACCCTCGCCATCCCGCTGCTCGGCGTGCTCGCCGCGGTTCAGGGCTCCGCCCCGAATATCGCGGCGACCGCGCTCGTGGGCGCCAGCCGCGGCCTGGACATGGTCGGCGGCGATCAGGCGCTCGCGGCATCCATGCAGACCCTCGCGATCGCCGCTTCGGTCATCACAACCGGATTGCTCGCCGACCGGATCGGTCGCCGCCGCATGCTCATCGCCGCCCTCGTGACAGGTCTCGTCGGCCAACTGATCGTGGCCGCCGCACCGATGCCGCTCGTCTACATCCTCGGCCAGGCGGTGACAGGCGTCGGCCTGGGCGCCGTGTACGCCGCCGCGTTCGCGTACATCCAGGTTCTGGCCGCGCCGGGCCGGCTGCCCGCCGCCGTCGCGACCTTCGCCGCGTGCTCGGGAGCCGCCGGCGTGCTGTTCACCTTCTCGGGGGGCTTGCTCGCCGGCGTCGACTGGCGCCTCGCGTTCGTGCTCGTTCCCGTGCTGTCGGCGCTGTGCATCCCCGCCGTCCTCGTGCTCCTGCCGACCGTCGCACCCACCGTCGCCGAGAAGCGCGATGTGGGCGGGCAGGTCGCCCTCATCGCCGGGATGGTCGTTTTCCTGTTCGGTGTGTCGCAGCTCGCCTCGTCGCTGACCAACCCGCTGACCTGGGCCGCCATGGCGCTGGGCGTGGTGCTTCTCGCCGCGTTCGTCTGGTCGCAGACGCGGGTCGCGAACCCGTTCTTCCCGGTCGCGCTCTTTCGACGGCCCCTTTTCCTCGCGGCGCTCTGCGCGGGCTTCGTCTTCAATGCCGGCGGCGCGGTCGCCTTCTTGCAGCTGTCGAACCTGTGGCAGTACGTTCTCGCTCTGACGCCCAGCAGCGTCGCTGTATGGCAGCTGCCGGTGTCGGTCACCTCGATCGTGGGCGCGATCGTGCTGGGGCGCCTGATGACGCGCGGCATGAGTCCGCAGACGTCGCTGCTGGTGGGCGGCGTCCTGTCCGCGGCGGGCTTCGGGGCGGCTTTCCTCGCCCGCGAGGCCCCCACTCCGCTGGCGTTCGTCCCCGCCGGCATCCTCATCGCCGTCGGCATCACCGCCGCAGCCCTCCCCTACGGCACGCTCGTGCTCAGCGAGGCCCCCGCCGAGTTCTACGGGGCGGTGACCAGCTCGCGCACGACCTTCGGGCAGCTCTTCTCCTCGCTGGGCACGGCGGTGTCGACCGTCGTGATCACCCAGCTCACGATCTCGGGGATCACCGCCCGCCTGTCGGCGGCGGGACTGTCGGATGCCGCGGTGCACACCGCTCTGGTCGGCGTCGGCACCTACGCGAAGGACGGCACACGTCCCGACGCGCAGGTGTTCGATGCCGCCGTGGCCGCCTACCGCGACGGGTTTGGCGCGCTGATGGTCGGCATGGCTGTCGTCGCGTTGGCGGCGAGCGTCGCCGGGTCGGCCTTGATCGCTCGTGCGTCGCGGGCCGTGCCGACCTCCGGTAGCGGTGGCGCACCGTCATGACGCGTGCTGCGGCGGGTACAGCCGTCGCAGCGCGAGTCGCTGGCCGAGGGTCCAGGTGACGGTCGGACCGATCGTCACGGTGCAGGCGTTCGATACGCGCGACGAGGCGATCGCTCTGGCCAACGACATCCCTTACGGTCTCGCGGCCTCGGTGTGGACGACGCGGCTGGACGACGCGCTGGCGCTGGCCCGCGGCGTGGAGGCCGGACTGGTCTCGGTCGGAGCGTACAGCGAAGGCGACCTGGCGATGCCCTTCGGCGGGTGGAAGCAGTCGGGCTTCGGAGGGGTGGAGAAATCGCTCCGCGCGTTCGAGCAGTGGACGCGCGAGAAGAGCGTTTGGATTCGCCACCGGCCCTGAGCGCGAGCCTCGGCTCGTTCACCGGCGGGTTCGGCGTGCGCACTACAATCGCGGCGTGATTCCTCCGCGCACGTCGTCCCGGGCCCGATGAGCGCCCCCGCGGCATTGGCCCGTCGCCTGGGCCTGGTCGATGCGATCGCGATCGGTCTGGGCTCGATGATCGGCGCGGGTGTGTTCGCCGCGTTCGCGCCCGCTGCGGCAGCGGCCGGCTCGGGCCTGTTGATCGGCCTGGCCCTTGCGGCGGTGGTGGCCTACGCCAATGCGACGTCGTCAGCGCAGCTCGCTGCGCAGTTTCCGACGTCCGGAGGGACGTACGTCTACGGCCGGGAGATGATCGGCCCGTGGTCGGGGTTCTTCGCCGGCTGGTCGTTCGTCATCGGCAAGACGGCCAGCTGCGCGGCGATGGCGTTGACGTTCGCCTCGTATGCCGCCCCCGCGGGGTGGGAGAAGCCCGTCGCCATCGCCGCGGTCCTGGTGCTCGCGGCGGTCAACACGGTCGGGGTCACCCGCACGGCGGCTCTCACCAAGGTGATCGTGGTGGTCGTTTTGGCGGTGCTCGCCCTCGTGGTCGTCGCCGCCTCGGCATCCGGCGCCGGCTCCGCCGACAACCTCGTGATCGATCCCGGCCCCCACGGCTGGTACGGCGTGCTGCAGTCGGCCGGGCTGCTGTTCTTCGCCTTCGCGGGGTACGCCCGCATCGCCACGATGGGCGAGGAAGTGCGCGATCCTCGCCGGACGATCCCCCGCGCGATCGTCATCGCGCTGAGCCTGGCCCTGCTCGTCTACGTCGCCATCGCCCTCGTGTCGCTCGCCACCCTCGGCCCCGACCGCCTCGCGTCATCGTCGGCGCCGCTCGCGGAGGTCGCCGCGGCGGGCGGGTGGACCTGGACCGCGCCCGTCGTGCGGGTCGGGGCGGCGGCGGCATCCCTGGGGGCCCTTCTGGCTCTCGTCGCCGGCATCGGGCGCACGAGCCTGGCGATGGCCCGCACGGGAGACCTGCCGCAGTGGCTCTCGGCGGTGCACCCGCGCTACGCCGTGCCCCACCGCGCGGAACTGGTGCTCGCGGTCATCGTGAGTCTTCTGATCGTGACGACCGACCTGCGATCCGCGATCGGGTTCTCGTCGTTCGGCGTGCTGCTGTACTACCTCGTCGCCAACATCGCCGCGTTCCGACAGGATGCCGCGGCCCGCCGTTTTCCGCGGGCGCTGCAGATCGTCGGCATGATCGGCTGCATCGTGCTGGTGGCGACCCTGCCCTGGCCGTCGATCGTCGGCGGCGTGGTGGTCGCATGTGTCGGCGTCGGCTACCGGGCGCTGCGGCTGCGGGGCGGAATGCGGGCCTGACCAGCTCGACACCGCCGCGCACCGATGCAGCTCACACCAGCGACGTCGGCCAGGCGACCTCGATGCCGTTTTCGCTCCCTCTTCCGCCGCGCGCGCCGTCCGCGGCGTTCACGGCTGCGGCGTGGCGACGCTCACCGGCATCCCCCAGCCCGAGAAGCGCTGCGTGCTCGTCGTCTGCGTGCCGGCCACCGACACCGTGGCCTGGACACCGGCGGGCACGTGCCCGGAGGTCAGCCAGAGCGTCATCTCCTGCACGTCGGCGCCGACGGCGCTGAAGGGCGCGTCGGCCTGCACGCGCCAGGCGCGCACCTGAGTGCCATCGGGCAGGTCGACGACATCCTGACCCTTCTGCACGGTCCACGACGGCGCCGACGAGATGAGGGATGCCGTGGCCGACGGGTCGGCGAACGCGCGGTAAGCCTGCCCGATGGTGCCCGCCAGCATCTTCTTCGGATCTGAGCTGGTCGCGTCTCCCTGCACCCACGCTCCGTCGATCGTGACCCACGACGCGTCGGGGGTGAGCACGAACGACGTCGTGCCGTCGCTGCTGGTGACCGTTCCGGACAGCGCCGGAGCGTCACCGAACACGAAATCCGCCGTCCCCGTCGTGCCGTCGGATGCCGAGAACGTCTCGTGCCCGCTGCCGGCGGCCTTCGAGAACGCCACGACGCACGCGGCGAGGTCGGCGCCGGCGACAGCGGCGTCCGCCGTGAGGTCGACGGCGTCGCAGGTGCTCGGGGCGGCGATGGGTGCGGCGCCGGCCGCCGCGGACGCAGAGGCGGTCGCGGTCGCTGGCGCGACGGCATCGGACGATGAGCCGGCGGGATTCGGCGTGCCCGCGGAGCAGGAGCTCAGCGCAAAGGCGCAGGCGAGAACACCGAGGGTCAACACAAGAGGAACGGGCCGTCGCATGCTTCGACCCTACGACAGACGTCCAGCGTGCCCACGGGCAGATGGTGCTAAGCTCAGTCGTCCCGCATTTCGGGCACGGGTCCGTCCCACCCCTCTCGACGCCGAGAGCTCACCACTCGGACCACCACCTTCTACCCGCGGCATCTTCTCGCCGCCTGCGCATCCCGTGGCGGTGCGCACAGAAACGATTGATGATTCTCCTCACCTCGCACGAGGTCACCTGGCGCCAGGCCGATCACGACGTGTACGTCGCGACGGCGCTCGGCGAGTACGCCGGGTTTGTCCATGAGACGGATGCCGGGGCGCGCGCCTGCGGCGCCCAGGGGCAAGACCTCGGCATCCACCTCGACGTGGACGCCGCGCGCGCAGCCGTCACCGCAGCGCTCGCAGCCCCCACCTCGACTCACACACGTCCGCATCGCATTCGTCGACGCGGCACACCCGGTCGCTCCGGCGGCCCGAAAAACAGAAGGAAAGACACGATGGCCACTGGCACCGTGAAATGGTTCAACTCCGAGAAGGGCTACGGCTTCATCGCGCCGGACGACGGCTCCGCCGACCTGTTCGCGCACTTCTCCGCAATCGTCAGCGACGGCTTCAAGGAGCTGCGCGAAGACCAGAAGGTCGAATTCGACGCCGAGCGTGGCCCCAAGGGCATGCAGGCTGCGAACATCCGCGCCCTCTGATCCAGAGTTACGAAAGAGCCCGTCCCGACTGCTGTCGAGGCGGGCTCTTTCCTGCATTCCGCCCTGCCATATGCCCCCCAGGTGCGCCGAACGGGCCACGTTAGGCTGACGGCGTGGCCTTCGAACCGACTCCCACCCAGGACGATCGACGAGGCAGGCGGCAGAGCGCGGCCGACGACGGCGGGCGCCTCTACGGAATCTGGAGCGACGGGCAGCTCGTCGGCGGAGTGATGTTCGTGAGCTTCAGCGCCCCGGCGGGCCAGTGCGAGATCGGATGCTGGCTGGAACCGGCTGCCGAGGGGCGCGGGCTGGTGACCGCGGCATCCGGGGTGCTCGTCGACTACGCCCTCCGCGAGCGCGGTCTGAACCGGGCCGAGTGGCGCTGCCGGGCCGACAACGAGCGCAGCGCCGCCGTCGCCCGCCGGCTGGGGATGACCCTCGACGGCACGCTGCGGGGCGCGTGGCTCAACGGCGGCGTCTTCCACGACAAGCAGGTGTGGGCACTGGTGCGCGCCGAGCTTGCGGCGCCACAGTGATGGCGGCGGCCGCTTACCGAGCGTCGAGCGCGTCGACGAGGTGCCGGTTGCGCTCCACGATCAGCCTCCGCAAGTAGGGCACGAGGATCAGCCGCTCGGCGAGCGCCCCGAAGACGGGCGAGGCGAGCGTGAGAGTGTCGGTCATCACCGTGCCGCCGTCGCCGTCGTCCTCGAACACGTGCTCGTGTCGGAAGGACCGGAATGGCCCGCGGGTCTGCTCGTCGACGAACCTTGCGGGCCGGTCGAGCGCCGTGATGCGCGAGGTCATCGTGAACCACACGCCGAAGTGGCGCGCCCGCCAGGTGACCGTCTCCCCCAGCCCGATCCCGCCGGCGGTCACACCCCCGATCGCGCTCTCCTCGGATGCCGACATCGACGCCAGATGCGCATCGATGTCGAGCGAGAGGTCGAAAAGCTGCTCACGGGCGACACTCGCGCGTGTGATGACCGTGAAGGAGCTTGCCATGCGTCGATCCTCGCAGCCGCACCCCGTCAGGAGCCGTCGGCGACGATCTCGGCTTTGGCTCCCGCCGAGTTCTCCAGCCAGCCGGCGTAATGATCCGGTCCACCGGCATGTGGATACCGGTCGTGGTACAGAGGCGTCCACCCGTGCGCGGGCGCGGCGGCCATGATGGCGTCGACGCGTTCGCGGGTTCCCCCGTGGAAAGCGAGGTGGTTCACGCCGGGGGCTCGGCGATCGTGCGTCGCGCGCGAGAGGTTCGGCGAGGTGGTGAGCGTGAGGTACGCCCCGCCCGCGCTCCAGGATTCCCCCTCCGGCCACTCGCTCTCGCGGGCGAACCCGAGCTGCTGCAGCAACCAGCCCCACTCGAGGCGAGCCTGAGCCAGGTCGGCGACCCACAGTTCGACGTGATGGAAACCCGGCACGCGAACAGTCTTGCAGGCTTGCGCGTGCGTGGACGGCGCCTCGGCGTGGTGGCGAGGTCGCGTCGGTTTGCGTGTTCGCGCGGTGCGGCGGACAGTGGTGTGGTGCCCGATGTCTCGATCGATCTTCCCGCTCCCGACCTCTCCGACGACGCCGCTGCGCGGGACGCGGTGCTCGACAACGCGGCGTGGTCGTCGCTGACGGGACCGCACGCCGCGTTCGCCATCGGCGGTGACCTCGCTCGCCGCTACCCGGACGATGTCGCGCCCTTCGTCGCCGTGCGCACGTGGGACGACCCCGCGGTCTGGGACGCTCTGCGCGAGATCGTGGATGCCGGGGAGCAGTTCGGTCTGTCGGGCTTCGACGGCGAGCTGCCGGCCGGGTGGGAGTTCGTCGGCGGCGGCGACGGCGTGCAGCTGATCGAGACGCCGGTGTTGTCGACGCGCCCGGACGAAGAGGCTGTGGAGCTCGGTGCCGACGATGTGGACGACATGCTCGCGATCGTCGCCCGCAACCAACCCGGTCCGTTCCGCCCGCGCACCCACGAGCTCGGCCGCTACATCGGCATCCACCGGGGCGGGCGTCTCGTGGCGATGGCGGGCGAGCGCCTGCATCCCGCGGGCTGGACCGAGATCAGCGCCGTCGCGGTCGATGAGGACCACCGCCGTCAGGGGTTAGCCTCGCGGCTCGTGCTGGATGTGGCCTTTCACATCCAGCAGCGCGGCGATCGGGCGCTGATGCATGCCGCGGCATCCAACACCGGCGCGATCGCCGCGTACGAACGTCTCGGCTTCGCGCTGCGTCGCCGCACACGTTTCAGCTCGGTGCGCGCGCCGCAGTAGACGCGCAGCGTTCCCTCCGCACGATGCATCCCTGGTGATCGCGACGACCAGTGGTGCGACGCGGCGAAAGACGATGTGATCAGTCATCTGGGTGTGCATGTGCGCGCTCCCACGCGATCCGCAAATCCACGGCTTCAAAGCCCGCACCTAGCTGAGCGAGCAGATACGCTCGGCCCAAGCATTCAGACGAAAGCATTGGGGGAACGATGGAGTTCACAGACAGGCTCGCCGCGCTGGCCACCAAAGTCAGAAACCAAGCAGACGCGATCGGCACCGAAGAAGCGACGAAGAATGCGTTCGTCATGCCGTTCATCTCGACGATCCTCGGCTACGACGTTTTCGATCCACTCGAAGTGGTGCCGGAGTACACCGCCGACGTCGGAACCAAGAAGGGCGAAAAGGTCGATTACGCCATCGTGCGCGACGGCGAAGTGCAGATCCTCATCGAGTCGAAGGCGTCGCTCGGGCAGCTCAAGATCGAACACGCGTCCCAGTTGTTCCGGTACTTCGCCGTCACCAACGCGCGGATTGCCGCTCTGACCAACGGCGTTGTATGGCAGTTCTACACCGACCTCGACGCCCCGAACCGGATGGACGCGAAGCCCTTCCTCGTCCTCGACCTGCTCGACATCGACGAGACGCTGATCCCCGAGATCCAGAAGCTCAGTAAAGAGAGCTTCAACCTGGAATCGATCATCAGCACCGCGGAAGAGCTCAAGTACGTCGGTGCGCTGAAGCGCGAGATCGCTGCTCAGTTCCGGGAGCCGTCTGACGAATGGGTGAAGTTCTTCACGTCCCGCGTTTACGAAGGCGCGTTCACGCAGCGCGTGAGAGAGCAGTTCTCGTCTCTGGTTCGCAAGGCGTCCAAGCAGTTCCTGACGGAGAGCGTGAACGATCGACTGAAGACGGCGCTGGGCGCATCCGGTCTTCATGCTCCCGTCGAAGCCGTGACCAGCGAGCCCGTTGTCACCGAGGATCTGGACCGTGACACCGAGATCGAAACGACGCTGGAGGAACTCGAGGGCTACCAGATCGTCAAGGCGATCGCGTGCGGAGAAGTGAAGCCGCAACGCATCACTCAGCGAGATGCGAAGAGCTACTTCGCGATCCTGCTCGATGACAACAATCGCAAGCCGATCGCGCGTCTTCATTTCAACTCGAAGCAGAAATACCTCGGGCTGCTCGACGAGGACAAGGCGGAGACCCGGCATCCAATCGATTCCATCGACGAGATCTATCTGCATGCGGAGGCGATCCGAGAGTCGGTGCGCCGCTATGCGTGAACCTGGTCCGCGACTCCTCGGCCTCACTCTCTTCGCCGCCGCGCTGTTCGCGCTCGCCGGGTGCGCGAACAGTGCACCCGCAGAGGCGGAGGCGTCCGCAGCGCCCTCTCCCGCGGCATCCGCCTCACCGACACGCGCCTTCGACGCGACGGCCTACCAGCCGGATACTGCGTGGGAATGCGGCTACGTCAGCGCTCTCGAAACAGCGAACTTCCACGCCGGCGCGCTGCTGTCGAAGGGGACGATGGACCAGGCCGACTACGACGCGCGCCAAGTCGCACTGCAGCAGGCGTGGTCGGTCGCTCCCCGCGGCGCCTCGCCGGTGACACCCACGATCCGCGCCGTCGAGTCGTTGGCGGATGCCGGGGAGATGCCGGCGAGTGACACGTTCCGCCAGGCCGTTGCCGCCGTGACGGACGCGTGCGAAGCGAACCGCGCCCCCGTCGTCATCGGGGCACTCGCGGCGCAGGGCGGCTGAGCGAGCCCTATCCGTATATCGGGATCCAGAACCACAGCAGGATCATCAGCAGCATCGTCAGGACGTTCAGGACAATGCCCCATGTTCCCGTTCGGATGATGCGCGCGCGAAGCTGATAGTCCTCGCTGGTGCGGTGGCGAAGGTCGAGCAGCGGTCCCGCCGAGAGCACCAAACCCACGAAGGCGATGAACCCCGAAATGGCGAGCGCGAGGCCGACGACACTCCGTCCGCCGGTGAGGACGAAGGGCGTGTAAACGAGCCCCGTGAACCAGAACGGCGCCGTGATGAGGGCCACGGGCGACAGCACCACTCCCCAGATCGCAGTCGTCAACCCGCCGCGCTCTGCTCGCCGCACCTGTGCGGACGCATCATTGGACATCTCTGCACCTTAGCGAACAGCGAGGACGGCCCCGGGGCGGCATCCAAGCTCGTCAACCGCGACCGGACGAGCGCGGCACCGCGCAGGCGGGCATAGCGGATGCCGTGGCGCAGATCGGCGCCGCGTGCGATGCGAATCAGATGCCGTATTTCATCAAGGCCGAGTTCGGCGGCTGAGGCGTCGGCCCGGTCGCCTGACCCGGTCGCGTAGTGTCAGCACGTGCGCATCGTCGTCTCGGGAACTCATGCCAGCGGCAAGAGCACGCTCATCGCCGACTTTGCGCGGCGGCATCCGGAGTACGCCGTGTTCGGCGACCCGTTCGAGCTCATCGACGAGTCGGAAGATCGGCCGGCCGCGGCGATGTTCGCCTCGCAGCTGCGACTCGCAGCTGGTCGGCTGATCGAGGGAGAATCGGGCGGCAACGTTATCGCCGAGCGCGGTCCGCTCGACTTCTTGGCGTATCTGCTGGCACTGGATGAGCTCGGGCGTACGGCGCTCGACCGCTCGACGCTCTCGACCGCGGCTGACCGCACGCGAGGAGCACTGGCGACGGTCGACCATCTCGTTGTGCTCCCGCTGACGGCTGCTCATCCGATCCACGTCGGCGACGATGAGGATGCCGCGCTGCGCGAGACCATGAACGACGTGCTGCTGGACCTTCTCGATGACTCTGACGTCATCCCGGCGGGGCTGACCGTGACGGAGGTCACGGGATCGCCCGCAGAGCGCCTCGCCAGGCTCGAGACTCTGATCGCTGAGCCGCGGAGCTCGGAGCGAGGCTAGGCGGAGTCCCCCAGGCCGTCGAGGACGTCGGCCGACGGTACGAAGAACGTGGATCCGGTGAGCGGAGTGGAGAAGTCGAGCAGTCGGTCGTGGAGTCCCGGCGGGTCGCCGATGAACATCCGCTCCAGCATCTTCTCGATCACCCAGAGCCGGCGCGAGTACCCGATGAAGTAGGTGCCGAACTGGGAGGCGGGGCTGCCGAACGGCATGTTGTCGCGGAGGATGTCGTGCTCGACACCGTCGTCGTCGACGATGGTCGCGAGGGTCTTGTGCGCCTTCTGGCCCGACTCCGCATCGTCGAGTTCGACACCGTCGAACTTGCGTCGCCCGATGACCGCTTCCTGCTGTTCGGCGGAGAGCACGTTCCACCGGTCGAGCGGGTGCACGTACTTCTGCACGACGACGTAGCTCCCGCCGCGTCCGGCGGGGTCTTCGTCGCCCACGAGAGTGGACTCGGGCAGGTCGGGGCCCACCGGGTTGGCCGTGCCGTCGATGAACCCCAGCAGGTCGCGGATATCGAAGTAGCGGAATCCCTCGGTCTCGTCGACGACGACAGCGCTGGAGCCCAGCGCGTCGAGCAGCAGCCTCTCGAACTCGAAACACAGGTCGCGGCGGTTCGCGCGAATGTGGAAGAGCAGGTCCCCCGGCGTGCTCGGAGCGCGATGCACCGCACCCTCAATGGGCCGGAAGGGGTGGAGCTCCGCCGGCATCGGGCGCCCGGTGAGCGCCGGCCAGACGCGCGCGCCGATGCCGACCGTGCATGCGAGGGCGGCGTCGAGATCGCGGATGCCGACGGTCTTGAGCAGTCCCGAGAGGTCGGCCAGGACGGAGCGCGTGGTGGCGATCGCGTCGGCGTCGTCGCCCACGGTCACGACCAGGAAGACCGCCGACGTCGTCAGCGGAGCATCGACACTCTGAGGCGAAATGGGCACGCGGCGGTTATCACTCACGAGACCGAACCTAGCGTCGGAGCGGCGGCGCAGGGTGGTGCGGTCTGGGCCACCCACGTCGTCGCGGAAATGTGATTCGAGTGCGGTTGTCGAAGTCTGTGATCACCCGCCCCGCGCGCCACATGCTCGTAGGCTCAATGAGTGGAACCACAGCCGCTGTCCGAATCCGAGGGCGCCCGCATCGCCTTCTGGGTGATCGCTGGTTTCGGCGTGGTCGCCTCAGCGATCGCATGGGCCTGGTACGGCCTGGCGCAGGAGGAAGCGCAGAGCGAGCAGGGCAAGGCGGTCGCGGCGGGGACCTCTATGGCGGGGTTCGCCGAAGTCGTCGGAGGGCTTCCGCTCGTCCTGGCTCACCTCATCGGTCTTGGCGTGCTGTTGATCTTCGGATGGGGCGGCTACCGAAGGAGAGGCGTGGTCCTCGCGATCGCGGCGGTGGGTGTCGCCTCACTCATCGGCGTTCTCTTCGCGCAGCTTCTGTGGGCCGGTGAGTTGTTCGAGCTGGGAATCGACAACGACTCCTACGTTCCCTGACGCAGGTGCGCGGGGCATGACTCAGGGCAGTTCGAATAGAACGCAGACCGCGCTCGTCCCCCGAACACTGTTCGCGAGCGCCCGAGAAGCTACTCCTTATTGCTGACGGCGCTCAGCGAATTTCCCCAGAGTTGCTCATCGGAATTCCTCAGGTCGCGGGGCAAGGTTAGCGCAGGTTGGTGCCGGTGGTGATGCGGCGGAG